>NZ_JBFTPF010000005.1:0-267167 GCF_056398345.1 Paenibacillus sp. 01T442 | reverse complement strand
ATCTAAGACTTTATACCATCCCCATCCTCTTTCTTCATACATCGGGCGTTTATCAAAATTAATATCCATTTCCTTAATTCGAGGACTTGAATTTTTTTCACTTACTAGAATACCATCTGGACTCGCAGCAACTACAACATTCGATAAACCCAGTACTGTTACGGGTATATCTAATTCATTTATTATATGTGTATTAATAGAGTCTTTACTAATAATTCCATTGCCTAATAAATTCGTATCCATTTCTTCTGTTAACGTATTCCAAGTACCTAGATCTTTCCAAAATCCGTCATATGAAAGTGTTACTATTTGTTTAGCATTTTCAACAACTTCGTAATCAAAACTAATTTTGGGAAGTAAACTATACTTTTTTAACAATTCTTCATATTTTATCGGAAATCCTTTATCGAGAAGCAGAGAGATAATATAATCTAATTTAAATCCAAATACACCACAATTCCATAGAGCTTTTTGATTTATCAATTCAATTGCTTGTGATTCAGTCGGTTTTTCTTTAAAATGACTTACTTTTAAAAATGTACTAGTCTCCTCTTGACTTTCAGGAACAATATATCCATATTTCTCTGAAGGATATGATGGAATAACTCCTAACAAAGCTATATTAGCTCGTGTAGAATTAAGAGCATCTTCCATTTCTTTAATTTTATTAAAAAAACCTTCTTCTACGTATGGGTCCACTGGTAACACAACTATTACCTCGTCTAGATTGACACCTTTTGAATAAATATATGTTGCTGCTAAGGCAATCGCAGGAAATGTGTCACGTCTCTCAGGTTCCACAATCAAAGGTACTTCAATACCAAGCTGATTGGTTATCATATCTAGTTGCGATTTGCTCGTTGCGACAACTGCAGAATCTTTAAGGTTTACTCGTTCAAGTTGTCTCCATACGCGTTGTACCATTGACTCCATATGACCATCATTATTTTGTAAAACTTTGAGAAATTGTTTTGATCTAGAATCATTTGAAAGAGGCCATAGCCGTTTACCTGAACCACCAGAGAGTAATACTAATTTCATTCTTCCACTCCTAAAAATATGAATAATATATTAATAAATTTCATCTCTGACGCCACCACTCAAGTGTTTCAAATAAGCTTTCTTCGAAATTTCTCTCAGGTTTCCACCCTGTAGCTATTTGAATCTTTTCTGCTGATCCAATAAATATTGGTACTTCAGAAGGTCTGAACTTTTCTTGATCGACTTCTACATCAATCTTAATTTTTGAGTCTTTTATCATAATATTTAATATTTCTTGGATTGCCCTTGGTTGCCCTGAACAGACATTGTATACTCCAGTTTGAACATCGTTTTCTAATACAGCCAAATATGCATTAATTACATCTCGCACATCAGTAAAATCCCTCTTTGCACTTAAATCTCCTACTTTAATCAAGGAGGGGCCAGATAGTTTTTCAATAAGTGCAATTTGCGATGCAAAATCACTTATTACAAAACCTATTCTCTGTTCAGGACCAAAATGATTAAATGGCCTGATGTGAATCAAGTTTAATCCATCTTTTCGCGCTAAACTAATGGAAGTTTGCCCTGCGGCATATTTGCTTATTGCATAAGGATTTTGAGGCATACAAGGATGTTCTTCAGTTAAAGGTTCGCCTAAAAGCCCAGATAAACCATATTCTTCGCTTGACCCAATGGTAATTATTTTTGCATTAGGAGCAAACTTTTTAACTGCTTCTATTAATTGAATAGTTCCAATAGTGTTTTCCATAAACGTATGCGTTGGTGATTCCCAAGCTTTTTTCACTAAACTTTGAGCCGCAAGATGTATGATTGCTTCGGGTTTTATCTTATTAATAAGTGATCCTATTTCATTATCGACCAAATTATACAATACCTTTGTAACTGTGCTATCGTAATGGTCCAAATTACTACGAACTCCAACAAATACTTGGTGTTCTTTTTTTACCAGCAGAGGGACAAGATGTCTTCCAACAAAACCATTTGCTCCAGTAACAAAAACTCGCATTAGAGCCCCTCTATTCCCTAAAATTTCTTAATTCTATCTAAATCGGCATCAACCATCATCTGTATAAGAGTTTCTAAACTCGTCTTAGCTTGCCATTCTAGTTTAACTTCTGCTTTTGTAGGATCGCCTAGTAAAACATCCACTTCTGCAGGTCTATAAAATTTCGGATCAATGATAACGTAATCTTCATACTTTAAACCTACGTAATCAAAAGCAATATTACACATATCTCTTACTGTTGTAGTTTTTCCAGTTGCTATTACATAGTCGTCTGCTTCCTGTTGTTGTAGCATTAGCCACATAGCTTCCACATAATCTCCAGCAAATCCCCAATCACGTTTTGCATCAATGTTACCTAATCGAAGCTCATTTTGTTTTCCTAATTTAATTTTTGCTACAGCATCTGTAACCTTTCTAGTAACAAACTCAATTCCGCGGAGAGGGGATTCATGATTAAAAAGAATTCCACTGGATGCATGTATATTAAAACTTTCTCTATAATTAACTGTAATCCAATGACCATAAAGTTTTGCTACTCCATAAGGACTTCTAGGATAAAACGGTGTTTTTTCAGACTGTTTCTCTTCTTGAATTAGTCCAAACATCTCACTAGTAGAGGCCTGATAAAATCTAATCGAAGGATCTGTTAGTCGAATAGCCTCTAACACATTTACAACACCAACTGCTGTTACATCTGCAGTCAGTATTGGTTGTTCCCAAGATGTAGCAACAAAACTTTGTGCACCTAAATTATAGACTTCGTTTGCTTCAGATTTTACTAAAGCCCTTATTATCGAAGATAAATCAGTCAAATCGCCTTCAATTAATTCTATTTCTTTTTCTATGTTCAAAAATTCTAATCTCCATATGGTACTTGTACTTCTTCGTGCCATGAGACCATATACTTTATATCCTTTTTCCAACAACAATCTCGCTAAATAAGATCCATCTTGACCTGTAATTCCAGTAATTAAAGCAGTTTTCATATAAGTTTTCTCCTTATTAAATTAATTATTAGATTCAAGAAACAAACTAACTTGTTTGTTCACAAAATTTCTAAATTCTACTTGGAATCTTTCCGAAGAAAACCGAAGAGCATTTTCTCTACAAGCTTCTGGTGTAATGTTGTGACTCTCTCTCTCGAATATCTGTACAGCATCTATTATGGATGATACTGTCTGCTCTTTAAAAAAGACTCCAGTAGGCACTAGTGATTCAAATATCCCATTAATAGTCTCTAGAGCTCCACCTTTACCATAAGCAATAACTGGGGTCCCACATGCCTGAGCTTCCAATGGTGCGATTCCAAAATCCTCTTCTGCAGCAAAAACAAATGCTTTTGCTCGCTGCATATGATTCTTAAGTACATCAAAAGATTGATAACCCATTAAAATAACGTTGGGTCCTGCTTTAGATAAAATTTTTTTATAATCAGGTCCCTCACCAATTACTACTAATTTCTTATTAGGCATTTGCGAAAAAGCTTCTACGATCAAGTCGATTTTTTTATACGGGACCATCCTAGAGGAAGTCAAATAAAACTCATCCTTATTATCATTAAAGGTGAAAGCATCAATATCTACTGGAGGGTAGATGACATTGGACTTACGTCTATATACTTTCCAAATTCGACGTTCAATAAAGCGCGAAATTGCAATGAATTCATCAACGCCATTTGCTGTTCTATAATCCCATTGGCGAATTTGATTCAACATCCATTTAGCCGCCCATGATTTAATGCCACTTGTCAAACCAGATTCTTTTAAATATTGATGTTGTAAATCCCATGCATATCGAATTGGCGAATAGCACATACATAAATGTAATTGATCTGGTCCTGTTAGTACTCCTTTTGCAACAGCATGTGAACTAGAAATTATCAAATCATATTTTGACAAATCGAACTGTTCCACAGCGAGAGGCATCAAAGGTAAGTATTGTCGGTATTTCTTCTTTGCAAAAGGCAGCGTTTGGATAAAAGATGTTGTTACTGGTTTATTTTGAATAAATTCACGTTGATTTGAAGGTAAAAAATCTACCAAGCTGAATAAATCGGCATCTGGAAAAATAAGCAACATTTGCTCCAATACTCTTTCTGAACCTGCATAGGTTACGAGCCATTCATGGACGATAGCGATTTTCATTTTGCTATTACCTCCTTTATAATGGCAATTGTTTCCTTAGCACATTTTTCCCAAGTATATTTTTTTGCATGCTCTTTTCCTTTTTTCACAATTAAATCCTTATATGATTTATCATTTAATAACTTTTCAATTTTATTTGCAATATCCATTGGGTTGAAGGGATCGCAATATAAAGCTGCATCACCACAAACCTCGGGTAGGGACGCTGCACTAGATACTACTACTGGACATTCTGAAGCCATTGCTTCTAATGGCGGTAACCCAAAACCCTCATATAGAGATGGAAATACTAGCATATCCGCATGTGCAAAGTATTGTTTTAAAATATCCTCTTCTACAAAACCAGTAAAGTGGACTCTTCCACCCAATCTTCCAGCCATTTTCGCAACTGCTTCATCCCCTGTAATAAACCCTTCCTTTTTACCTAAAATAACTAGATCTTGTGGATACTTATCAATAGTAACTTCAAACGCTTGAAGCAAACCCGAAAGATTTTTGTTAGGTTTCACATTTCCTACATATAATAAATAAGGCTTTGAATATGGATTTTGAACTTTTGTAACATTGAACCATGATTTATCTACACCGATATGAATAGTATGAACCTTTTGCTTATCGGGGCCAACTTGTTTATTTAATTCCATTTGTGTAAAATGTGAATCACATATAATTGCACTAGCTTTATATTTTAACACTTTAAACATTAGTTTTGCATAAATTCTTTTATGAATGCCTTTCACTAAATCAGGCATAGCCAAGTGAGCTACATCATGTACGGTGACTAACATCTTACCTTTATAAAATAATGGAATATTATAATGAGGAGACCAAAAAAGCAGTGTATCTCTTGGGACTTTTCGAAACATTTCCAATTGTTCATTTATAGAATATATTGGTGATCGGCAATCAATTAAATTAATATTTTTACTTTTAGACCAAGAGTATTGGTTAATTTCACTTATTTTACCTAGAAGGTTAAATTTGATTTCTGGAAAAGATTCAACTATTAGAGGGATAAGATTTCTAATATAGGTACCTATTCCAGATGAATGTAACATTCGTACGTCAATAGTTATCACTTTCATTCATGAGTACCTCCTCATCCTTTATCTATTTTTTCACTACAGATTTTGAGTTATTATTTCCAAATAAAATATCCGATGATGATAATCCGAGAACTAGTGTTAGAAAAAGATTTATAGGAAATATTTGGTCGAAAGGCAAGTTAGCGGTCGCTATATAGGTTGTTATTAGAAAAAGGAAAGCCCCTGAAGCAAACGCTTTTCTCTCAGTTGGAAACTGCTTGTCATTTATAACTCTATAGTACTTATATATTGCAAAGAGTCCAACCATTATATATAACATTAAATAAACAACCCCAAAGTTGCCTAAGATATTGATATATCCCGATTCCCCAATCCATCCCTTAGGTTCGAGTCCGATTAATTGAATTGGTTTTAATCTACCGACAATATCCAATACATCTAAATGTTGTGAAATACTGCCGATTTTTGTTTCCAGAAATTTATTGTAAATCTCTATAATCTTCTTATATTGAAGAATACCAATTACAATCAAAATAGTCACAATAGGGATAATTGTTTTTATCATTATTTTAGCTATAAGTCTTAGAAACCTTATATAAAATATAATAATAAAAATTATAACAGCAAGAATAACTGACATTATTGCTGTTAATGATTGTGTAAGTATAAGAAATATAAATAGTAAACTTAATAATAGGGTTCTTTTTATTCCTTTAAAAAATGAAAATGAGAACCCAATAAAAAATGCTAATAATACCCCAAATCCATTAGGATCATCTAGAAAACTTCCAAAACGAACAGATATTGAATTATCATAAGCTAAAGCTGGCAGACGATTAAATAGTAAAAATAGTAATAATTGAATTACTTCCGAAGCAATCGCAATATAGATAATAAATACAATTATTTTATTAAGTTTCTGGTAAGAAAAGTAGTTACTACTGAATAAATGTAATCCAGCTGGTATCAAAAAAAACACACCTGTTTCGACTAACATAAAATCTTTTATCATCAAACCGTAAAACATTGGAACGACTGAAAGAGTCATATAGGAAAGTAAATACAGTGGCCTATATATTATCAGTTCTTGTTTATTCAATAATTTGTAAGAAATTACATATAACAAGAGAAAACCAAAAAATAAATATTTACCAACTGCTAGCCATTTAGGGGTATCACTATAATAAGGACTTGTAGTTGAATCATTTATCATAAAAGGATATCTATAAGATGTATAGAACATGCCGAATATAAGAACCGTTGTTATTAATAAATTTAAAATTTTATTCTGTGTTCTCATAACTTATTCACCAAGTCAACAAAACGAACAAATGATTCATCCCATGAGAACATTTTACATCTTATTTTTCCAGCAACTGAAAGTTGGTTGTAGACTATTGGGTCTTTATATAAGACTTCCATGATTTCTTTAATAGAATTAATGTTAAAAGGATCGAAGTATAACGCAGCATCTCCACATACTTCCGGAATCGTAGACGCATTTGACGCAATTACTGGAATTCCGTATGACATTGCTTCTAATGGTGGTATGCCAAAACCTTCATAAATCGATGGAAAAATAAATGCAAAACTATCATTATAAAGTGTCGCCAACTCATCATCAGATACATAGCCAATAATACGCAACAAACCTTTGTTCTCTAATGTTTTAAAATATTCGCGTTCTTCATCTGCCTTCCAGCCTTTTCCACCCACAATAGCGAAAACCATATTTTTCATTTCTGAAGATACGAGTTCAAATGCTTGGACAGCTCTTAATAAATTCTTTTTGCCTTCTAAATTACCAACAAAAAGAAAATAGTTCTTTTTTCGCAAGTCATATTTTTGAATAACCTCAACCTTCTGTTTGTATTCCCTAGCGGTATATCCAATATACAACAATTCAATATTTCTAATTTTACTAAAATTAGTTTTTACCGCTTCCATAGTTGTATTTGAGTCTACTAGAACTAAGTCAGCCATTTGAACAGAAGATTTGAGAAATAATTTGTTATTTAACCAATTTAACTTAGTCACATATTGCGGAACTTCTAAGTATGCTAGATCATGTACAGTGACAATAAGTTTTGTTTTTTTCCGGATAAAAAACTGTGAAATAAATGGCAATGTATGATCAGGGCTCCAGAAAAAATCCGGTTGATCATTCCTTATTAAAACTGGAAGAGATAATTGAGCCCACACCGTTCCATAGAAAGATAAGAAATTATCTACTACTTTTATTACTAAGTTCACTTCTTTTGCCAAATTAATAGAACAACTCGGATGTAGATTCTTATGTGTATACAATGTAATGTTAAATTCCTTAACCAGTCTTTTTACAAGTTCAATTACATATGTTTGAATACCTGTCTTATGGATAGTCAAGCATCTTGCATCGATCGCAATTGTACGCTTTTCATATCCTTTTTTCATAATAATATCTCCTCAATAATTTCCTTATATGCAGAAGTTTGATTAATAGAATTAAATCTTTCATTAATTGTATCCATAGCATTTAAAGAAATTTTATACAAATCAGTTTTGTCTGTGTGATAAATTAATCTTTCTAACAAATCTGCAAGTTCTTTTGAATCCCCAGGCGTATATAAAAAACCATCTTTTCCTTGGGTAATAATTTCAGGAGCTCCACCACTATTAGAGGCTAGTACAATACAACCATATTGCATTCCTTCTATTAAAACCATCCCTAGAGGTTCTGGCTCAATTGATGMATGAATTAAATAATGCATATCAGGCAATAATTCTACCAATGGCAAAAAACCAAGAAATTTTACATGACTAGAGAGCGAATTAGTTATTACGTACTTATTTAATTCATCGTAATATTCTTTTTCATCGACAGTCCAAGGTTCACCAAGAATTTCAAATAGAACTTCGTTAGATAACCCCCCTTTTTTTTCTCTTAATATTTTAATTGCCTCTAAAAAAATATGGAATCCTTTCCATCTTGTTATATGTCCTGCCATTACTAATCGAATGTTTTGGGGTTGATCAAACTTTTCAGAATATGATTTATTAATTATATCGACGCCGTTATATACTACTMTCAGTTTTTTTTCATTTAATTTAGACTCAATACTTTTCTTCACAGCATTTGATACACAAACGAATATATCAAGGCCAATTAAATATTTTGCATACAATTCATAGAGTCTATTAATTTTTATATTATGATGAATAACAATTACTTTTTTGAATGTAAATAACTTGGTTAATATTCCGTATATACTTGGTCCAATTCCATTATAAATAACTACATCGGGCTTTCTGCGAATAATTAATTTTAATAATTTATAGTTACCTATAAAAATGGAAATTAAGTACTTTAAGGCAGAACTCTCGGAAATTCGTTGGAAATACGTTGATTCTAGTAAATTTATATTATTATATTTTACTTCTTTAATTAACTTCTTTGATAAAACACTTGAGTCTTTAACAAGCATATCAACCTCAAAATTTGGATCAATGGAAAATTGGTGAGCAAAATTAAGAAGAACTGTTTCTCCACCACTAAAATTTTCTTCTGCACTTATAAACATAAGCCGAGTCATTGTAACCTCCATTAATTTAGTCAATATTACATTTTCTTGGTAATATGCTCACTTTTTTATATGATGAAAAACTGCACGAGGAAATGACCACACAACTGTTAAAACATACGATCCTATTAGTCCAATAAGAATTCCATTGATACCGAAAATCGGGGAAAGTGCCCATTGTAAAACAAAGCATACTACAGCTTGGACAGGTACCCAAATCCAAAATGGACGCATATCACTCATACTTTGTAATATCATAGCAAATGTATCCGCCCACACTCTAATAAGTTGATAACATCCCATTAAAACAATGAATTTCACTGGAACTATTAAGTGCTCACTTGGTGAAAGAATATTAATTATGAAACTATTAAATACAATAATTATTAAAGTAGAAACCATAGTAAAAAAAAGGCCAATTATAATATTTTTTTTTATATGAGTTATTACACCAGCCCACTTAGATTTTGCAATTAACTCAGCACAAACTGGCCAAAGAGCCATCAAGACAGCATTATAAATAAAAGCTATCAATAAGAAGATCTTTGTGGTTACATTATATATGACGATCTCATCTGCATTTATTTTTTGAGACATAACAATATAATCTATTTGCAGCACACCGGCAGCCATAATTGATATTACCCAAAAATGAAATGCCTTATTCATGAGACTTTTTACTGTTGCTAAAAAATTAATTGTTAATCCTTGTTTAAAATATGTTTTTAAATACTTAATAATTTGTAGGATAAATGAAATTATAGAAAGAAGTGCTGGAGGCCCTATATAAAAAATAAAACACCAAAGTAATTTATCAGAGAAATCATTATTACCACTATTCAATACCCAGTAAATCCCCAAAAATGCGATTATATATGATAAAGCTGGGATTATATTTGAAAAATATCCTTTATGCTGTGCATACCAAATTTTATATGCTATTCCGCCAATAGTTGCTATTATAAATAGTATTCCTACCACAAAAAAATATTGTGATTTTTCATAATCTTTCATAACTTCAAAATTTTTCAAAAGAATCGGCGCTATATATTGACTTGAATAGAAAAGTAAAACGATTGCTAACACCATAATAATTAAGGCAATAATTGCAGTAACAAATATGAGATCTAAGTAAGATTGTTCCTTTGCTCTCCGTTCAGAAATATGATTTTGTAAACTGTACCCTAATCCAATGTCAACTAGTAAATACCATCCAGTTAAACTTGTAAGTAAGGCAAACACAGCATAATTCTCATATCCTAATCCCTCTATAATAACACGTATAATTAGTAATTGAATTATTGCTATAATGACTCGACTTATCCAAGCAGATCCTGCTACAATTAGGTGACTTGGTATTTTTCGTAGTATTAAATGTGTAAATTTACAAAAAATTCAAATCACCACCTTTATTTTACTCCACATTTTTATCGACTTGTCGGACTTCTAAACGATTATTACTATTTTTCCAGTATTCTCTGAAAAAAACTAGGAATAAACTACATACAATACCTGCTAACCCAGCAAAAATTAATGTTAACAATTTCCCTTGAGTGAGTGGCATCTTAGGCTCTATCGCCGGTGTAATTAATATTGCATTATTATTGTTTTCATTGCCATTTAAAGTATTGGTTAAATTTAAATCTATTTCTTTTATTTGTTTTTGTCGCTCTGCGATTATTGCTTGATTTGATGAAATTCTGGCTTTAAAGTTTTGTTTTTCTGTTTGCAATTTAGATACTTCTATGGAAAGTTCAGAAACTTTTGATTTTAGTCCTATATAAATAGGATTGATTTCTTCATTATTAAGCTGTAAAGAACCAAGACTCTTATTACTTAAACCACTTAAATCTTTTAATACAGATTGTAGATATGGGTCTCCAGCAAGTGACTTTTCTGTATTCAATTTATCTGGAGTTGTTTCAAGCATCTTTAATGCCGAGTCAAGTTGATTTTGGTAAATTTTCAATTGATCTTCTGTTTCCATTAAATCTTTATTAGCATTTACAATTAAATCCATACTAGATGAAATCTCAATCAAAGAAGAAAGTTCATAACTAATAACATTAGCAATATTTGTTATAATTTTCGGTTCACTGCCTTTTACTTTTACTCGGATGAAATTAGAGTCCTTAATTGTCTCTACATTGATACTCTCACGCAAGGCATCTAAAGTATATTTTTGAGGGTCCAATTGCATTTCATTCATAATTTTGTCTAAAAAGAAGCTGTTTTTAACTTGTTCAACAAAAGGAGCGAGTTCTTTTTTTACCGTTTGCTGTTGTTTTTCATTTATTTGGTTGTTAACCATTACTGTAGTTGCTGCCTCATATGTTGGGTCAAGTATAAAAAAACAAAAAAAACCTGTTACTGACATTAGAAAAATAGTACCTAGGATAATTACCCATTTTCCACGCCAGGTTATTTTAATAACTTCTCTCAGACTTATTTCCTCTTGCATTTGTATTCTTCCCCTTTGTTGTGTATTTAAAAAGTTTCTTTACTTCAGATGATAAGAGGAGATCTAAAAATAATTCTCTAATCGTTAGATTCTAATGTTAACTCAATTGCTATACCCTTGCAAAGTTTTGTCATTTGGAATCATAAAATTTCGCTAAAAAAGGCGTTTCTTATATAAAATTTTGTCGAATTAACTAGTAAAAAAGACAAGGTTTCACGATTTTTAGTAATTAAACTATTGGACAATTCTTTTTAGCTCTGTCCCCTACAATTCTAATCAATTTCGAAACTGTTACTTATCTAGTTTGTTAACGACATTGATCTTCAAGGGATCCGAACTACTTTCACGTTTCACTTTAAGTAATCTTTATTTAGTCCAAGACCATTCTAACACTACTATCCTATAAAATACTAGCCTTGCATTAATAAGCTAGTCTTCAAAAAGATACAACTTAGAAAAAAATAAAACAAAACACAGCATGACTAGTGGTTTAAGAAAAGAGTGATGCTGTTTAAATCGCAATCTTGTCTATTATCTTTACGAAACTGCGTAATATAATCTTATATCCTTACGTCCAGTGCCCGGGTTCTCAATTGGCAATGATCTTTACATGTGATAAGATAATGTCGTAATTTGAGGAAAGAAGGAGATCGCAAAATGTATAAAAAAGAAAAGGTTATAACTGAAATAATGGCAGAAAGAAAATCTGTTATTTACTGGTTGCTAATGAGTTTTGTAATTATATTCATGGTCTGGGCTCCGTTCCAGAAAGCATTGTTTAATGGGAATAATTATGAGTTTGAGCGCCCAATATATACTTCTTTGATCTGGTCCTCAGCTATTATGTTTTTAATCTCGATTTATTTCTTCTTTAATTGGAAATGGAAGTCGAATAAAGATGCCCTTAGTATTTTAGTATTATTCCTTCCACTTACTTATCTCATCTCTCTCATTCCTGCGGCCTCTCAATATTCTGCTACTACTATGTTCTATATACAGACTATTTACATTACTTTCTTTTTAATCGGTACCTACTTAGCTAAAAATAAACTAGGCAATTCAATCCTTACAATTGCTTTAATGGGGTCTGGGTATTTCATCGTTCTTTTTGGCTTGATGAATTGGTTTGGCAATGGTAGATTAGCTGGAAGCCTTGTTTCAAGCTTCTCAGAGTTAACGGACGGCGTATACAGAGATGCAGTTTTACCTGACTATGCTGGAATTCGCCTTACTTCTGTTTTTCAGTATGCCAACTCATACGCAGCTTATTTAATAGCACTTTTGTTTGGAGCCCTGTTCTTTGTTTCTAAATCAAATCGTTGGTCCATTGTATCCATCAATTCATTCATGTTGGTTCCAATCATTCTCTCTTTTTTCTTTACTTTATCCCGCGGTGCCATTGTCGTTATTCCTGTAGTTCTTCTCATTCTTTTATTCTTTATGAAGCTTAATAGACAAATTTTGTTTCTTCTTCATATGGGGATCGCTTTTATTGCTTCATTTACTATTTTACAGAAACTTATGGCTGCAGGGATTGCCCTTAACAAACAGTTTTCTGGTTCCGAATCAAGTAATAATTGGTTACTTCTACTTAGTGTTTCAGCAGTTTATACCATTGTTGCTTTACTCATACAGAAATTCATAGCACCTATTATAGAGAAAAAGGTTGAACGAATCAAAAGTCGTAAATTGACAAATAATATAGTACCAATACTTACAATAGTCTTAGGGGCATTGGCTGCCTTTCTTATTTTCAGTAATGTTGGTGCCACTAAGCTACTTCCTGAAAATCTAAAAAATCGTCTTGAGAACATCAACTTCGCACAAAACAGCGTATTAGAGCGCGGAACCTTTTATAGAGATGCCATGAAAGTATTTAAGGATCATCCTATATTAGGCGCGGGTGGTGGAGCATGGTCTTCTCTATATGAGAAATATCAAAACAATCCTTATGTTAGTCGACAAGCACATAATTTCTTCCTTCAATATCTAGTTGAGGTTGGAGCATTAGGAATTATAGTATTCTTACTATTCTTGGGTAGTATTTTCTATTTATATATTCGATCTTATTTCAAGAATTCAGCAGAACCAAAAGATTCTCATTTTTTATTTTTCATCATAACCATTTCGTTATTTATACATAGTATCATCGATTTCGACCTTAGCTATGTTTATTTAGGGATTTTAGTGTTCCTTAGCTTAGGAGCTATGACATCTAATATTGGGGATGCCCCCTTTAAATGGAATTTAGATAAGCCACTAATAAATAAAATTTACCCCTCTCTACTGCTTGTCATTTCTATCGTTATGCTCTCTACATCTACCAGAATGCTCAGTGCTAATAGCTCTTTCAAAGAAACGATAGCTGTAAGTCAAAAAAGCACTAACTATAACGAGATTATTAAGCCACTGAATGATGCCATCAAACTTCATCCCAATCACCCCAACTATGCTCTTCAAAAGGTTGGACTTGATCTACAGGTGTATTCTCAAAATAGGGATGAGCAGTTTTATAACGAAGCTTTGCATTTGTTAGCTGGACTTATCGATTCTGAGCCATATAACCGCCAGATGATTTCCCAGCAGCTTAACGCCTATCAACTTAAAGGGCAATATTCTCAGGCTGCAGGATTAGCCGATTCAATGATTTCTAATTTCCCATGGGATATTACAATATATGAAGATAGCATTTCGTTAAAAGTCCAAGCTGGCCTCATAGAGAAAAGCAACAAAAATTCCCAAGCTGTGGACCAGAACTGGGATCGTGCTTTGGAAATCTATAATATAATTCTTACCAAAATGAAATATTTGGAGACTTTGCCTAAAGAACAAGTTCAAGGGCGTGCTTTCAACGTAACCAACAAGATTGCCCTTGGAGTCAGCCAAATAAAATTATATAAAGGTGATGGCTTGGGAGCTATGACTATCCTGAAGCCTTATGTCAATGACCAGTTTGACATCCCAACGAATCGTGCTGTTGCACGTTTGTATCTTGCGATTTTGCAAAAGCAGAATACTAATGACCAAGCACTTTATGACAAGTTAATTGCTAAAGATCCGAATGAAAAGCAGCAGATTGAAACCATTGTTAATATGTCAACTTCCGCACCTTAGATCTATGAATAAACCCATAATGTGACGGTAAGAAAAACAAGAGTTTGAACGAAATCATAGTATTCATATTCAATAAAGTAAAGCCATCTACTGATTCTCGCTAGAGATTTCCAGTGGATGGCTTCTTTGTATTCTACTCTCTGAGAGTCTTACATAATGCAGTCTAGTATCACTGCGTAATGAACCTCTTGTGATTCTTCCTTCTCTAAATAATTTTCTATTTTTAACTATTTAATAATTAGGGATTCCTTTAATAATCATCTGCACCAGCAGCTTTGTTTATACACCTTCGTGGGTTACATATATCTTATCAAGAATCATCAAATTGTGCTTTACCTTACTGCAGCCGCTCCTTCTACTTCTCAATCCACTCACGCCTTAAGACAAAAAGCTCGCGCAGCTCGCTTGTCGACATCTCCGTGACCCAGTTCTCGCCGGTGCCGACGATTTGGTCACTGAGGCCCTGCTTACGCTCGATCATCTCGTCAATTCGCTCTTCGAGCGTGCCGAGCGTAACAAACTTGTGCACCTGCACGTTGCGTGTTTGCCCGATGCGGAAAGCGCGATCCGTGGCCTGATTCTCCACGGCCGGATTCCACCAGCGGTCATAGTGGAACACATGATTGGCCGCTGTCAGGTTCAACCCCGTTCCTCCTGCTTTCAGCGAAAGGATGAAGATGTGGCAACGCTCCTCCGCGGGGAGCGTCGCGTCCTGGAAGCGCGCGATCATCGCGTCGCGCTTCGCCTTAGACACACCCCCGTGCAAGAACTGCACGGCCTCTCCCAGCGCCTGCGCAAGCGTTGCCTGCAGCAGGTGCCCCATCTCGACGAACTGGGTGAAGATGAGGCAGCTGCCTCCTTCGCTCCTGAGTTCGTCTATCATTTCAACCAACCGCTCCAGCTTCGCTGAGCGTGTTCTCACATCAGCCGCGGCGACGAGTGCGCCGCGCCCCTCTTTTGCTTTCGCAACTGCTCTTGTGCCTGCTTTCACGCCTGCTCTTGCGCCTGCTCTTGCGCCTGCTCTCACGCCCGCTCCGCCAATCTCCTTCAAAAACAAACCCGGATGATCACAAATCTGCTTCAACTTCATTAGCGAAGTAAGAATGAGTCCTTTCTTCTCTATGCCACTGGATTCCTCAATCTTCTCCATCAAGCTCTGCACGACATTCTCATACAGCGCCCCTTGCTCTGTGGTGAGACGCACATACGCCTTTCCTTCGTACTTATCCGGCAAATCAAGCTGAATCGCTGGATCCTTCTTCAGGCGTCTCAGCAGGAACGGCCTTATCAAACGCTGTACGCGCCCCGTTAATTCCTTCGCTCCATCCCCATTTTTCTCGATTGGACCTACATATTGTCTATTAAAATGAGTCAACGTCCCCAGATATCCCGGGTTCACAAAGTCAAAAATCGACCACAACTCGGTCAATCGATTCTCTATCGGCGTGCCAGTCAACGCAACACGCTGACCCGCTTCTAGCTTACGAATGGCCTGCGATTGCTTCGTATACACATTCTTGATATTTTGTGCCTCATCCAAGCAAAGCGTATCCCATGTAACGCTCGACAGTTCCTCTTCATCCAACTGTGCGAGAGTATAGGACGTTATCACCAGATCAGCATCACCAAGCGATGCTTCGAATGCTTCCCCTTTTGCCCGCTGCGCACCATAATGAAGTTGAACCTGAAGCGTCGGCGCAAATCGCGCAAGCTCCTTCTGCCAATTGCCAAGCACAGAGGTCGGACATATGAGCAAGGAGGGTTTTGGTCTGGAATCTGACATTGATTTTGATCCGAAATCTGACTTTGACTTTGATCTTGAATCTACCGTCGATCTTACCTCTGTCTTCCCCTGCTCCCTCACCTTCAACAAATAAGCAATAAACTGAATGGTCTTCCCTAGCCCCATATCATCCGCCAGACAGCCACCTAGCCCCATATTACGTAGGAAAAGGAGCCACGACACCCCTTGCACCTGATATGGCCTAAGTTCAGCACACAAGCCCTCAATGTTCCCCACATGTGGAATAGACTTGGTCTGGCTCAACTGTTTCATCAAGCCACGCATATGACTATTGAGTTCTACCTTGACCTCCAAGGATTTAGCCCTCTCATCACCCTCCACCGCGCGACCTTCCTCATCTTCTGACAGATGCATTTCCAACACATCCCGGAAGGACAGCCCCTTCTTCCTCTCAACCTGCTTCATAGCATTGCGAATTTGTTCCAAATGCGCTGGATCCAGTTGTACCCATTTACCTCGGATGTAGATCAAGCGCTTTTTTTCCAACGCCAACTGCCCAAACTCTTCCTCAGACAAGTCTACGCCGCCTAGCGCCACACGCCAATCAAACTGCACGATTTGATCCATGCCAAACATGGCTTTACGCGTAGAACCCACGGAGCTTTTGATCTTCACCTTCAGCTGAGGACGACCCATCTTCTGAATCTCTTCCCACCATGATGGTAAAAAGACGGAAATTCCCGCCGCCACAAGCTGTAGACTCGATTCGGTTAGGAACGTCCACGCTGCTTCATCTGATAATTGCTCGATGATTTTACCTGGTTGATAGGCACTCTCTAGCTCTGGCAGCATCCGCAAAATACGTTTCGTTTGTTCCTGAAGACTATCAGCAATATCTGATTGCCAAGCAAGCGGTATCTCACCAACTAGCACATTGCCTGTGGAACTAAACTCAACGAATCGGTTCGCATCCTTACGATCCTGTGCAATGAATCGCAAGCGCCAATCTGCTGCGTTATCCTTAGCGGTTGTCGTGCCGTCGATATACGTCTCAGCATAGGGTTCAACGAGCTGCACACAAATACGATATGGCGCATCATCGTCATGAGTCCAACCAATTGCAAGGAGCCAGTCCTCTTCCTGCATCCAAGACGATTCCAACAGCAAAGCCTCAAACCCTCGGGCATTAACTTGCAGCAGCCTATTCGCTTGAACTAATCCATTCCACACCGGAGTTAGCTCGAAATCCGCATCAGTCTCTAGCAGCTCTTCAACGATTCGGCTAAACCATCTCTGCCAAGAGCTTTCCGGGCAAGCCCCGTCGCACAGCTCTCTAAACCTCTCAACCTGTCCCACCGGCACCTTAAACTTCCAGCCATTTTTCCCTTCGCGCCAAAGCTCATAGGACGGCAAATACCAGCCAGCATCGATTGCCTCACTAAGGAAGCGCGCACCTTTTTGCAGCTCCGTAAATCCCTCTTCCCATGTTAAACTGCTATGTAAGAGCACCCCTGGTGCACGTAAATAATCTAAAGCCATAACAGGAGACAGCACAATCGCATCCCCATAAGGAATCCGAGTCACTTCCAGCCCAGTCCCATAGAATGAGCGCTCATGCCAGGCAAAAAGCAGCTTGCGCAGCATATATCCAGGAACCGCGTTCGCTTGCTCTGTTTCTCCATACAGGGCAAAACTCCCCGAAGGAAGCCTTTGAATTCTCATATGAATTGGTGCCAAAGTCATCATGGTATCAAATTCCCTTTCCGCAATTCCTCAGTGAAGGCGCGATACCGAGCGTATTGTTTCACGATTTGCTCCAAGTACGCTTCAAAACGAGGGGTTAGCTTCAGCTTTTTATAAGCAGCCGCTAATTTCTTCAACAGCTTTATAGCTTGTATATAATCGGGACGATTTTTCCCCTGAATAAATGCTTCAATCGCATGATGATAAATCGGCAGAAGGTATCGAACATTCGCTTTCTCGACGAGTTTGAGCTGTGCTGCATCGATGTGAACCGTAGATAGATCCAAAAGGAGACAGAGATCTGCCCATTCCTGGTACTCACCTTTTGACAGTAGGAATTTCGCATAGTGATCGTAGCTTGCAGGCAAAAGCGAAATCATGACGTCCCGCTGCTCATTCTCAACTTCTCGCTGTTCCGCTGCCAAACGCCAGTAATGCAAAAATTCATCCGCATATACTCGCTCGTTCCACGCCATTTTCGGTTTTAACCACCGCAACCAAGCCAACAAACGATCCCACTGACTCTCAAAAACAAATCCATTCAAATAATCGAACCAATAATCCGGCTCAATATCAAACATCCCATTTTCTGCTCGTTCCCAGGCATTTTCATCTTCACCTTGGCTAATATCCAAATGAATAGAACCGAGAGTAGCGACTTTATGCGCTTGTTGGCTCGCTTCCGAATCTGCATGCAGCTGTCTGAGCCTCGTTGTTTCTAACGCTACCATGTCCTTATCCTGAAATAACTGTGACCATAACAGCTTATACAAATCGACCCAATCATACAGATACAAGCCTGATCCATTCTCGCAAATGTCAGCTAAATAAGCCGATAAATCCTTCATATATCCACCGTACTGCTTAAATGCCTTGTTAACATCTAGCACGTGAAGAATCGCTTCCAACTGCTCACGGGCATGCTTCAAGACACGTTTGACATAATAGTTCGTATTTTGATAAAAATCATATGTGATCGCTTTTGATCCCGCCATCGTATCGCATAACTGAATAACATACAGCGCAACTTGAATATCATACACACCTCGAATGGTCGGCTCCCACGTATCAGCAAGCTTATTGAGCTCACGCCACGCTCGCATACAAACTTCCTCAAGACTAAATGCATTATAAATCTTGGCATTGCCATATTGTTTATGAAAATAAGTCAGCCATTTCTCACAGCTATCCGTCGAATCTGGCAGCCTAGTTGTAGACTTAGATTTCTGTGGAATTTTCTGATCTACCTGCGCCATCTTCATTTTACCAAACCGAAATTCCTCCGGATCATATCCCGCTTGCTTCGCCACTTCAAACAGCACCGCAGCCATATGCTTACAATAATAACCGTAGGGACACGTGCAGCCACTCTTTGTGAAGCTCTTGAGATCCAAGGTAACCTTGTACCTATTGGTTCCGTCCACTCTAGCTTTCATAATCGAGGTACCTTCAACTTGAATATCCCTTACAACACCTTCATTGAAATAAGCCCAACCTCTCGCGATGATCACTTTATCGAATTTAGGACGTATCCGTTCTATCCAAAACGACCAATCAATTTCTAACTCTTGCATGTGCCTATCCCCCGTTACCAGTCAACATCCTTCCCTTATTATATAATTAACTCCCCTAACAAAAAAACACCCCCCGCCAGAATCATCGAATGATTCTTAGCGAGAAGTGCTTATCTGTTACTTCCTGAGCATACCTTGATGTGGATGTGGGTGAGTTCCGCAATACTCATCGGTTTCGGTACATGTATACACGTGCTCATAAACCGGTACGCAGTGATGGCGATTTACAATTTGGATTGGATGAATGACTTGAACCTTTTGTGGGTGATAGAAATCTCTAACTACTCTTTCTGGATCTGTCATTATCGGGTCAGCAGGTGGACACTGAAATTGGTTTCCTTGATTTGGTTGTAAAGCCATGAATGCGTCAACTCCTCTGTTAGTATGAGATAGTATACGCCTAACCCTAGTCCAGAGAGTGTACCAATGCCTATCTTTCCCATAATTGGGCAGATGCGCGTGGGCCAAGCAGGCATGGTGTCCAAGCAAATAGAAAAGAGCCAGGCTGTGTAGCGATTACTTAGGAGTAAACAAAAGTGAATTTATGTTATCGTTCACAGTATGGGAATTACGCTGTATAATTATGAACAGGAGCTTGTCACACACTAGACAGGAAGCTAAAGCGAACTTAAAAAGAGGTGATGGATATGGAAGAATTACTGCATAAAATAATGTTGCAACTTGAAACCATGGACACAAGACTAAAGGGCGTCGACACGAGACTAGAATCTATGGACACTAGACTTGAAAGCGTGGAAACAAAGCTAGAATCCATGGACGCCAGACTAGAAAACGTGGAAACAAAACTTGATCGTATTCAGCTAACTTTAGACTCACATCATCTCGAAAATATTGAATCTGATGACCGTCTCCTTGAAGCAATTCACACAACCAATGACCGCTTAGACTTTCAAAGAGATAAGATCTCCAAAACCGAGGAAGACTTGTACTTATTGAAACAAAAACATTAGGAAAGGATGATACCTTCATGAACGAGCAATTATTAATACAAATACTGGAAGAAATAAAAGAAATGAAAACCGAACAAAAGCAAATGAATGAGCGATTAAATTCAATTGAAGCTTTTGTATCTGACATACCTCTAATTAGACAAGCAGTCCTAGAAACGCGAGAAGATGTCAAGCAACTAGAAGCAGTTCAAAGACATTTAGTGACAGAACATCATACATTCGCCCATCATTTTAATGTCATCGATAAACAACTCGTTGATCACGCTATTGAAATCGACAAGTTAAAAAACAGATAACTCCAACTTCGCAGCCCCAATGGGCTTTTTATTTCCATAGAATTAGAACATATGTTCTAATTCTCCGAATATATATCTTTAAATCGTCATTTAAGCAAACAAAAAAAGACCCCCGAAGGAGTCTTTCTCTCTGCATGCGCAGAAGCTCTGACGAGCTCCCTACATCATGCCGCCCATTCCACCCATACCGCCCATATCAGGCATACCTGGTTTGTTTGCTTCTGGTTTATCAGCGATAACCGCTTCTGTTGTCAAGAACATAGCTGCAACAGATGCTGCGTTTTGAAGTGCGGAACGTGTTACTTTCGCAGGGTCAACGATACCAGCTTCGAACATGTTTACCCATTGTCCAGTTGCTGCATTGTAGCCGATGCCTACTTTTTCGTTTTTCAAGCGCTCAACGATAACGGAGCCTTCTTGACCAGCGTTAGCTGCGATTGTGCGAACTGGCTCTTCAAGGGAACGAAGGATGATGTTAACACCCGTTTGCTCATCACCAGTTGCTACTACTTTCGCTACTGCGTTGTAAACGTTAACTAGGGCAGTACCACCACCAGAAACGATACCTTCTTCAACTGCTGCACGAGTCGCGTTCAAAGCATCTTCGATGCGAAGTTTGCGCTCTTTCAATTCAGTTTCAGTCGCTGCGCCAACTTTGATAACAGCTACGCCGCCAGAAAGTTTAGCCAGACGCTCTTGAAGCTTTTCTTTATCGAAGTCGGAAGTTGTTTCTTCCAGTTGGGAACGAATTTGTGTAACGCGAGCCTTGATATCTTGTGGGTTACCAGCACCATCAACGATGATTGTGTTTTCTTTGGTAACACGGATTTGACGAGCGCTACCCAATTGGTCAGGAGTTGTGGATTTCAGATCCAATCCAAGCTCTTCTGTAATCACTTGGCCACCTGTTAGAGCAGCGATATCACCCAGCATCGCTTTACGACGGTCACCGAAACCTGGAGCTTTAACAGCTACGCAAGTGAATGTACCACGAAGTCTGTTAACGACAAGCGTAGCTTGCGCTTCGCCTTCAACATCTTCAGCGATGATCAGAAGTTGTTTACCGGATTGAACCACTTTTTCAAGAACAGGCAAGATTTCTTGGATGTTCGAGATTTTTTTGTCAGTGATCAAGATGTACGGATTGTCTAGAACTGCTTCCATTTTATCCGTATCAGTGATCATGTATGGGGATGTGTACCCACGGTCGAATTGCATACCTTCTACAACCTCAAGCTCCGTCAAGAAGCCTTTGGATTCTTCAACTGTGATAACACCGTCTTTACCAACTTTTTCCATAGCTTCAGCGATCAATTCGCCTACTTCTTCGTCAGCAGCAGAGATTGCCGCTACTTGTGCGATAGATTGTTTGCCTTCGATTGGCTTCGCGATAGCTTGTAGCTCTTCTACAGCCGCTTTAACAGCTTTCTCGATACCTTTGCGGATAACCATTGGGTTAGCGCCTGCAGTAACGTTTTTCAGACCTTCACGGATCATCGCTTGCGCAAGCACCGTTGCAGTTGTTGTACCGTCACCGGCAACATCGTTTGTTTTGGTAGCAACTTCTTTAACAAGTTGAGCTCCCATGTTTTCGAAAGCATCTTCAAGCTCGATTTCTTTCGCAATTGTAACACCATCGTTAGTGATCAATGGGCTACCAAATTTTTTCTCAAGAACTACGTTACGGCCTTTTGGACCTAGGGTTACTTTAACGGCATTCGCCAAAGCATCTACCCCGCGAAGCATCGCGCGGCGTGCGTCTTCACTGAACTTAATTTCTTTTGCCATGAATGGAAACCTCCTCTAATTTAAAACCTGTACGCTAAGTATAAAAAAGGTAAAACTTATTGCCGATCTATATGCTGCTCTAACTTAGGCTAATACAGCGAGGATGTCGCTTTCGCGCAAGATCAACAGTTCGCGGCCTTCGTATTTCACTTCAGTTCCAGCGTATTTGGAGAAAATGATGCGGTCGCCTTCGCTTACTTCAAGCGGAACACGTACGCCATCTTTCAACGCGCCAGCGCCAACGGCTACAACTTTACCTTCTTGTGGTTTTTCTTTAGCTGTATCTGGCAGCACGATGCCACTTGCTGTAGTCTCCTCTTTCGCAACGGCTTCAATGATAACTCGATCACCTAACGGTCTGATCATGGAAAAATAGCCTCCTTTAGAAAATTGGTCTTGGGTATATTTCTTCGTTATTAGCACTCGAATGTGTTTAGTGCTAACAACACCTCTTATGATACTCATTCTGGGAGTAATTTGCAAGTCCTTTTACACATTTTTCATTCTTTAGGACACCCMCCTCATTCTACCCAAATGATAACCAAATATTCCCTCTATGAACGAAAAAAATAGCCCACCATGTAGGCAGACTATGTTCATGCACTTCTTCATTTAGGACCAAACTCCAGTTCCCAAGCGGCATCTTTCGCAAGCTGTTTGCGATAAATGAAGCCCGACATGAAGACACTGAACTCATATAGAATAATGAGCGGCACTGCAACTAAAATCGCTGAAATCGCATCCGGCGGCGTAATAACGGTCGCTAGAATGACCATCAGCATGTAAGCATATCTTCTAAACTTATGCAGGCGCTTCGGGTTCAAGAGCTTAATCTTCGTGAGAAACATCACCACGATCGGCATCTCAAACACACACGCAAGCGGAAGAATGATGTTAAACATGAAGGTAAAATACTGCGCAGCACCATACATCTCCGTTATTTCTAAACTCTTACTAATCGACGAAGTAAAATAAAACGCCATCGGAAAGACAACCCAATACCCAAAGGATAATCCCAACAAAAAGAGCAAAAATGCGTAAGGTACGTAGAGGAGTGAAGCTTTCTGCTCCGTCTCCCGCAAGCCTGGCTTAACGAAAGCCCATATATGGTACAGGATCACGGGTAATGTGATAAGAAGACCGACAGCTAACCCAAAATTCATATACAAACGCAAGGCATCCCAAGGGGAGAACACGTTCCAACCGATGCCGTCTGCTGGCGGGATACTTTTGAGATACCGAATGATAGGTTTAGCAGCTACGAGCCCACCCACCATACCAATAACGAGAACAACTAATATCCACATGATTCGCTTGCGAAGCTCGCCAAGGTGCTCTACAAGAGACATTTCTTCATTCTTCAACCGATTTCACCTACCTAATCTAGTGCATACAGCCTGCAGGCTGAACCACTTCTTAATCTGCGTGACAAAAAAACTAATCCGGTAATCGCCGGGAATTGCCTGTATTGCCTGACTGCTGCGCTGGCGCCGGGGTAGKGGCCGAGGCTTGTGCAGGAGCGGAGGACAACACATCGCTGTCTGCTTGTGAAACTGGTGACGACGAAATTGGCAAAGATATGGCCTCTGCAGCTTCAGCTGGCGTACCGATAACATGAACAACCTCAGAGGACTTGTTCGTTACGAAAGTCACCGCAGGTTTTACCTCAGACGCCTCTGCTGGTTCTGCCATAATTTGCGCATTTATCGACCCTTGAGGTAATGGCTCAATTGTATCTATTGCCTCTTTATCGATTGCAACCACACTAGCAACTTCCACAGGTGTAACTGGGTCAGGTACAACTGGTGTTTTGGATGCTAACGGCGCTTTGGGCTCGTCACTCATCAGTTCATTCGTCGCTTGCTTGAAATCTCTTAACGTCTTACCAAGCATTCTGCCGATTTCCGGCAGCTTCTGCGGTCCGAATATGACAAGCGCGACGACGGCGATCAATAAAAGCTCGGTGAAACCAATATTTTGAAACATGGACTTCATCTCCATTATGTGTTGCGTTATGAATACCTTAAAACAATAAAGAAATGCAAGTTAAAAATGACTATCTTCTAACACTGATAAAATCCACCGTAGCCCATCTCCGTGATGTCACTACGCACGATTTCTTCGCCTGCGCAGATGCGCGGCAGCAGCACATCAAAGGACGTGTACGGGTCGTGCATCACACAACCCGGCAGGCCCATGATCGGCAGATCGCCTAGATAGGCGATCATCAGCATCGAGCCCGGCAGCATCGGCGTGCCGTAGCTGACCACGCGGGCGCCCGCCGCCTTGATCGCACCCGGCGTGCGATCATCCGGGTCCACGGACATGCCGCCCGTAACCAACACCAGATCCACGCCTAGCGCTTGCAGCGCGTGGATCTCACCCACAATAGCTTCGCTGTCGTCCGACACGAAGCGTTGGTCCACAACCACGGAGCCGAGCTGCGCGACCTTCTCTTTCACAACCGGGCCGAATTTATCCTGAATTCGGCCCTTAAAGACCTCGCTGCCCGTCGTAATTACGCCGACGCGCAGCTTCCGAAACGGCTTCACCTCGAGCAAGGTGAAGCCTTCCTCACGTCGAGCCGCGGCTAGCCGCTCGACCTCTGCAACCTTCGCTTCGTCGACGATCAGCGGGATCACCCGCGTACCGACCAGCGAAGCGCCGCCCTGAACGACCGTGTTGCTGCGAATCGTCGACATCACGACCTCATCGATCGCGTTCACGCTGTCCACGAACGCTTTATCGATCTTCACCAAGCCGTGAATCTCCGACTTCACGTTCACTTTGCCCTCATGCGGATCAGTAAGTCTGAGATCCGAGCACTTATCTGTTCCCGCAATGGCCCGCGCCATGCGCATGGCAGCCTCATCCTCATGGAGATAGCCAGGCTGCAGCTCCATCACATAGATATGTTCCTTGCCGATGCTGAGCAGGGCAGGAATATCCGCTTCCGTCACTTGATGACCTTTGCGGAACAGACGGCCTTTGAACTCGCCTGGCAAGATCTGCGTGAGATCATGCGGAAGAATCATGCCGATCGCATCTTCCACTTTGACCTCGCGCAGCATGGAAGTATCTTTACTCATCACGAGTCACCTTCTGACTTGTTCCTAATACTCCGCACTTCATCATGCGGCAGCTTACACGGTTCATTTTCCCATTCACCCGTGATCGCCTTCTTTGCCTGTTAGAATACCAAGCGCATGAGGAAGTTGATCAATGATCGCCATCAGATTCTCTTGAACACCCTTCGGACTACCTGGCAAATTAATGATCAGCGTGCGTCCGCGAATACCAGAGACCGCTCTGGAGAGCATCGCTTTCTTCGTTTTTTGCATCGAGATCATGCGCATCGCTTCGGCAAAACCAGGTGCAACACGATCAATCACATTGAGCGTTGCTTCCGGTGTAACATCTCGCGGAGCCAAACCAGTTCCACCCGTTGTTAAAATTAAATCAGCTTGATAATAATCTGTCATTTCTATTAAGGAAGCCATAATTTCGTCCATCTCGTCCGGAACCACCCGATACTCGATGATCTCGCCTTGAATTTCCTCTTCAATCAGCTCGCGGATTACCTGAGCGCTAGTGTCTTCTCGTTCTCCTCGGTAACCGCGGTCACTGGCTGTCAAAATCGCAACTTTCCAGTGCATCCTTCGTCACCTCTCCCTTGTTCACTGAATGAGATCAACCCACTAACCTGCGTGATAGGCAGAACCTCACCCGATTAACGGTATGTTGGCACTGGATCTTACTCCCTTCACGCTTTGTTGTCTTGCCTGTGAAAATCCCCGTTTTTACCGCCTGTTTTCATAACAAGCAGGGTCGAGTTAATTATCATATCTTTCTCTACAGCTTTGCACATGTCATACACGGTTAATGCCGCGGCAGAAACAGCCGTCAGGGCTTCCATTTCTACCCCTGTAGGACCTGTTGTACGTACAGTTGCTTCTATGTATAGTTCATTGATGCCATTATTCGAAAACTGAATATCGACCCCAGTTAAAGCGATAGGATGGCACATCGGTATCCAGTCTGACGTTTTCTTAGCGGCCATGATGCCAGCCACTTGAGCCACGGCGAGGACGTCGCCTTTTTTCATTTTACCCTGTAGGATTAAATCCAGCGTGTCTGACTTCATTAATAAGGTAGAGCGAGCTGTGGCCGTGCGCTTCGTCTCATCTTTATCCGATATGTCGACCATGCGCGCTCGTCCCTGCTCATTAAAATGCGTCAATGGTGAAGAATCGGGCACTGCAATCACCTCTATATTAGGTTTCTGTTTTGAACACCATCTTACTTTCGGTTACGATGCCATCCACTCGGAAATCATGCCAAGAAGAAGGAACAGCAGGAATCAATTGATTATCGAAAGCAGCTGCAACTGCAAAAGGCCTTTTCAAACCGCGCGCAGCGAATAACTGCATAAAGCGATCATAGAAGCCACCGCCATAACCTAGCCGACCGAAATCCAGATCAAAGGCTAAACCAGGTACCACAATCATGGAGATCGTGCCCAAATCATGTTCAACGGGAACATCACTCCGCGGCTCTCTAATCCCATAAGCACCACTTTCGAGGTCCTCATAACGGCTTATGATGTGCAAGTTCATCGTTTTCGTATCTGCCACTACTTTCGGTATCAGCACACGAATTCCCTGCTGCCAGCACCATTCCATTAATGGCGCAACGTCGGGTTCAGAACGAAATGGCATATAGCTCATCAGCGTAGGCTGAGAATTGGACGGTATTTGCCCCTGTTCAAACAGCTTATCCGAACATAGCTTCACCATTCTTTGGTTGATTAGTTGTTGCTTCTCATCCCGGATCTCGGCGACAATCGAAGCACGTCGTATTTCCATTTCCTTGCGTAATTCTATTTTCCGCTCTCGGATGTTCATCATAAGCTACAGCCCTTCCTAGCGAGGAGTGGTTTCCCCCATTTTAACATAAATAAAGTAAAAAACTATACTCGTACCAGAGACCCCGCCGAATGGCCTATATTTCCTGTCTAAATTAAGCAGGCGTTGCCCTCATTCTTCGTGTATACTAATGATTTGATGGGATTGAAACAGCGACTGAAGGTCAACTTAACTAGGTTCTTACATTAATATGTATCTAAAACGCAGGAGGTAGCAGCAACATGCTATTACAAGTTTCTAACATTTCCAAAAGCTATGGGGTACGCTCCGTACTCTCTAATATAACGCTTCAAATTGAAAATCGGGAACGCATCGGGCTCGTCGGGGTTAATGGCGCAGGGAAGTCTACCCTTCTGCAAATCATCGCGGGTGAGATGTCCTATGATAGCGGTGATCTTTTCAAAGCAAAGGAAACCAAGATCGGCTATTTAAAGCAAAACAGCGGACTTAACACTGACAAATCCATCTGGAATGAGCTATTGAGCGTGTTCCATGCATTATTGGAAACAGAGCGCGAGCTCCGAGAACTGGAAGCTTTGATGGCTGACCCTGCCCTCATCTCCGATGAGAAAAAGTATGAAACCACCATGAATCGGTATGCGCTGCGCTCCGAATGGTTTCGTGAGCATGGCGGCTATGAAATCGAGGCTAAGATTCGCGGCATTTTGCACGGGATGGGCTTCGGACAGTTCGCCCCAGAGACCCTGGTCAACACCCTCAGCGGAGGGCAGAAGACTAGATTGGCTCTAGCTAAAATGCTGCTGGAAGAACCCGATCTGCTTATGCTCGATGAGCCTACCAACCATTTGGACATCGCCACATTGACGTGGCTCGAAAGCTATCTGCGCGGCTATCCTGGCGCTATTCTCGTCGTATCACATGACCGTTATTTCCTTGATGCGTTGGTAACGTCGATTTATGAAATTGAACGCCATGCATCCAAACGGTATACGGGCAATTATTCCCGTTTTATCGAGATTAAAGAAGCGAACTATGAAATTGAATTAAAACAGTTTGAAAAGCAGCAGGAAGAAATCTCGAAATTAGAGGATTTCGTGCAGCGCAACATTGTACGTGCTTCAACAACCAAGAGGGCGCAGTCCCGTCGTAAGCAGTTGGATAAAATGGACCGTTTGGATAAGCCGATGGGCGATTTGAAACGTGCCTCCTTCTCTTTCGAAATCGAGCAAACCTCTGGGAAAGAAGTGTTGCAAGTAGACCGTCTTTCACTTTCTTACGATGGCCGAAATCGCCTTCTCGACGGTGTCTCGTTCCAACTTCGCCGTTCCGAAACTGCTGCACTTATTGGACCTAACGGGGTCGGGAAATCCACCCTGCTCAAAACCTTAATCGGTGCCCACAAGCAAGACGCTGGAACGTTCAAATGGGGTGCTGGTGTCACGATCGGCTATTACGATCAAGAGCAGAAAGGTTTGAATCCATCCAACAACGTGTTGGAGGAAGTGTGGAACACGTATCCCCATTTGGAAGAAGCGCGTATTCGCACGGTGCTTGGCAGCTTTCTTTTCAGCGGCGAGGACGTATTCAAGAAAATTGCTGCATTAAGCGGTGGGGAAAAAGCCCGTGTCTCCCTCGCTAAGCTCATGCTTCAGAAGGCCAACGTATTGATTCTCGATGAGCCTACCAACCATCTGGATTTATATAGTAAAGAAGTGTTGGAGTCAGCCTTGATGGATTACGAGGGCACCTTGTTATTCATCTCTCATGACCGTTATTTCCTTAATAAAATGGMAGAGAGCATGCTCGATCTGCAAAAGGATGGCTTAACGAGCTATCTCGGCAACTATGACGACTATGTAGAGAAAAAAGCGGAGCTTGCTGAAATGGAAGCGACGCGTCTCGCCAAAGAGGCGGAGAAGAAATCTGCCGGAAGTGCATCTTCCGTTGCTGCGGTGAAAGCAGAGCCTGCTAGTGGTGGCAGTTACGAGGCGGACAAGTTGGCCAAGCGTGAGGAACGCAGTCGTCAGCGGAAACTAGAACAGCTAGAGCTGGATATTGCTCGACTTGAAGAAGAAGTGACAGCTCTGGAGGCTGAGCTTGCTGATCCTGCTGTGTACAACGACTATATGCTTGTCCAGGAGAAAACGGCTGAGGTCGATAAGCGTAAGAGTTCACTGACAGCTTGTTATGAGGAATGGGAAGTTTTATTGGCTTAAAATAGAAGGGGTTCACGTCCGGGTCACGTCCGGTGACGTGGACTTTTTTTGTTCGACTGGATCTGTGCGGGGAGGTTTATATTGCCGTCCTGTGGACAAGTTCACAAAATGTTCAAAGTTACCCACAGGAACAGCAGATATCCACTACTTTGTCTTGAAATTTCCTGAAAATCTACTCCGAAAGCTTTCATCCTCACTTCCTAGAACCCTCTTATACACAAAAAAATAATGACGAATTGTTCCGATAATTTAAACGGTTCTTTCTGGAACCTTATTTTGTTATACACAACGTTATCCACAGAAAAAGGGAGGCGTTTTCCGCCCCCCATCAGTCTTTCCACTATTTTTCCACAAAGTTATCCACATTACCCACACTTTTTTATGAAAAAGTTATCCCTCTTACACGTACTCTAAAAAGGCTGATATCTCGGGTTTTCTTCAAGTTATACACATTGTACACAGGGGGTGTGCATAACCTTGCTCACAAGGTGTGTATATATCTAAGTTTTCTTACAATTTAGGTAACACGGTCAGAATCTGTCGATTACGAAGCTGTAATGACCGTCTCCGCTCCATCGGACGTCACGCTATTTTGCATCCGAATGGCTTGATTGCAGGCCGATATGAACGCCTTGGCTACCGCAACAAGGACATCTTGGTCGATCCCTGTGTTCTTGTAAGTTTGACCGCCAACGGAGATCGTGACCTCAGCTTCACCAGTCGCTTTCTCGCCTGTGGACAACGAGTGCAGCTCAAGGTCCGAGAACTCTACCTCCATCGGGATCGCTTGTTGCAGACAGTGTACGATAGCTTCGATTGGGCCTTCCCCTGTGCCGGAGTAAACACTCTCTGTGCCCGTCTGATTATTTCTGACCGAAACGGAAGCAACACGATTGCGATCACTGCTTGATATAACCTGCATATGAGACAGTGTAAATGGCTCCATTTGCCCATCAACCGTGCTGCCTACAAGCTCCATCAGTTGGTCATCAGTGACCATTTTCTGCTCATCAGCTTTTTCTTTAAAACGCGTATAAAGTGTATCCAGTTCCTCGCCTGTAAGCTCGATGCCAAACTGGCCAACACGATGCTTCAGTGCATGGCGGCCTGAGTGCTTGCCAAGGATAATCATGGAGCGAGGGATGCCCAGTTTTTCTGGATCCATAATTTCATACGTATTGCGGTTCTTCAGAAGTCCATCTTGATGGATGCCCGCCTCGTGCTGGAAAGCATTCCGGCCGACAATCGGTTTGTTGTACGCAATCGGGAAGCCCATGATGCGGCTGACCATTTTGGATGTGTTAAAAATCTCACTCGTCACGATGCCCGTTTCCACGCCCATCGAATGCTTCCGCGTCTCAATCGCCATGACTAGCTCCTCAAGTGAACAGTTACCAGCACGCTCGCCGACACCGTTCACCGTTACCTCCACATGCGTAACACCTGCCGCAATAGCCGCAAGGCTGTTGGCAACAGCAAGACCCAGATCATTATGACAGTGGGCGCTATACTCGACCGTATCGCCGCCTCTTACACTTTGGCGCACTCTTCGGAACATCGCGCCATACTCTTCAGGAAGCGCATAGCCCACTGTGTCGGGGATGTTAAGTATCGTTGCACCCTCCGCGATGACAGCTTCCAGCACTTCAAAAAGGAACTCATCTCCCGTGCGCGTCGCATCCATCGGTGAAAACTCGATCCGGTCGACGAATTGCTTCGCATAGCCGACCATGGCGCGAGCCATCTCGACCACCTGCTGGCGCGATTTGCGTAGCTGAAAATCCAGGTGGATGTCCGACGAGGACAGGAACATGTGAATACGTCGGGATGCCGCGTCCTGCGTAGCATTGACCGCTGCATCAATGTCGGCTTTTACAGCGCGAGCGAAGCCGCAGATCTCAACACCTTGCAGCTCGCGTGAAATCTGCTGCACGGCTTGGAAATCGCCAGGACTTGAGATTGGGAAGCCCGGCTCAATGGTGTCAATGCCCATAAGAGCAAGCTGTCTTGCGATGCGAATTTTCTCCTCTGGGTAGAGGGATGCGCCCGGCGCTTGCTCACCATCGCGAAGTGTTGTATCAAAAATGCGAATGCGTCGATTCGTATTTGTGTTGTTTTCCATGGTTAATTCCTCCTAAGGTATGCCCGAAGGCGATGTTTATTTTGCGTGGGGATCAGATATTGAGCGACTATGATGCTGGAAGCGTGAATTTCACTATTACAGCGGTGAATTCGGGCAATTGGCGAGTTACTTGATGCTGTAAGCGTGTTTTTCAGCGTTACAGCCTGGAATTGGTCGGATGTGATAGATTTTCTGTGCTGTAAGCGCGAATTTCACTGTTACAGCGTGAGATAGGTGGKAAGTGACTTGCGAATCTGTGTAAAAAGCGGCTGCAGCACACTTTCCAACAGACGACAAAAAGACCCGTCATCTCCACATAAGAGACGACGGGTCTTCACCCAGCGCGGTACCACTCTTGTTGACTCCGTTAAGGAGCCCACCTCAGATATAGCCAGCAAACTGCTCGCTACATCACCCGATCACGGAGGTCATCCGTCCATCCCTAACAGCTGTTGCCAGCCGATCAAGATGACCGCTTCCAAGCGAGTTCGGGGCGTTCTCGGTCTGCGTCGCATCAACCCGCAGCTTTCTGTACCAGAGACATGGTGCCCTTACTACTCTTGTTCATCGCGTTATTATATGTGTTTGCCTAGTTTACATTTGTTTCAGAACAACCAAAAAAGCCTGCCATCTCTATAAAAGAGACGACAGGCTTGAACCTTCCGCGGTACCACTCTAATTGATCCGAGCTGTTACACTCGAAACCACTCATGTACCTGATCACGGGGGTCAACCGTCAAGACCTACTTGGGTGCTGGATCCTTGGCATCCTAATCAGTCCTACCGCTCCCGGGCGAGTTCAGGTGACGTTTCGTCTGTGCTTTCACCACATGCACAGCTCTCTGAGCGAAACTAATCTTGCCTTACTATTCCCGTTCGTTGCGTTTGAAAGTATTGATTGTGATTATAATATGCACTTTTTCCAAAGTCAATACACTTATCAGAAAATTATTTTTATTCGATCACCTGATAGAAATGCTCCGGAAGCAAGTAAGGTATTTGAGCAGAAGTCGAATTAGTTCGATTTTCCCTGCTTATTTACGACCGTTGGAGGAGATTAACGGCATTAGTTGGAATTCACCAACTTAAAATGCCCTAAAACAGCAGTTACCCCGAAAATCGGCTTAATAGTTCGGCGAAATCGAACTACACCATCATCGGGGTCTACTAGATTTAATTTAGTTCGTTTTTTTCTAACTAATCACATCAAGAAGTCCTTCGCCCGCCCTCACAGAAGTAATCAAAAGGGAGGAGACTGTACGACTAATTTACCACTCTTCCAGTTTGAGCTGAGGCTCGRCTTTCAACTCCATGGAGTCGAACTCCTGCTTGTCCCACTTCAAGAAAGCGGCGGCGCCAATCATCGCCGCATTGTCCGTGCAGAGCCGGTGCGGCGGCACCAGCAGCGGCACACCCAGCTGCTCGCATCGCTCGGCGAGCCTGCTGCGCAGCCCCTTGTTCGCGGCGACTCCGCCCGCGAGCAAAAGCTGTTTCGCGCCGTATTCCTTCACGGCGCGACTTGCCTTCTCCACAAGCACGTCGATGACGGATGCTTGGAAGCCCTTGGCAATCTGCGCGACCTGAACGGTTTCGCCGCGCATCTTGCTCTGGTTGACGACATTCAGCACCGCGGATTTCAATCCGCTAAAGCTGAAGTCGTAGGAATCTGCCTCGAGCCAGGAGCGAGGCATTTTGATCTCGGAATCGGCTTCCTGAGCAAGCCGATCCACGTGGGGGCCGCCCGGGTAAGGCAATCCCATTGCCCGGGCAATTTTATCGTAGGCTTCGCCGGCCGCATCATCGCGCGTGCGCCCGATGATACGGAACTGGCCGGGGCCTTCGAGCAGAATGAGCTCGGTGTGTCCGCCGGACACGACGAGCGAAATCGAAGGATACACCAGCTCATGCACGAGCTGGTTGGCGTAGATATGTCCCGCGATATGGTGAACACCAATCAGCGGGAGGTCTAAGGCGCAAGCGAGCGCTTTGCCCGCGACGACGCCAACGAGCAGGGCCCCGATCAATCCGGGGCCTTCGGTTACGGCAATGGCGGAGAGCTCATGGAGCGAGACGCCCGCTTCTGTAACAGCTTCCTCCAGCATCCATGTGATTGACTCCACATGCTTCCGGGAAGCCACCTCCGGCACAACGCCGCCATAGCGTTGGTGCGTTTCGATCTGGCTGGAAATCACATTCGAGCGAATGATTTTCCCATTTTCAACAATGGCCACGGAAGTCTCATCGCAACTCGTTTCAATGGCGAGAATATAAACTGATTTTGTTACCTCTTGTTCACTACTCACACTATTCACCTATTTGAAAGCCTCAGTCTTTGAGACTATCCTTTCTACGATTGGGCAGATCCGCCCACATAACGACAGCGTCCTCGCGATTATCTGTATAATACCCTCTACGCACACCAACGGAGCGAAAACCTAGTTTCTCGTATAGATTTTGCGCCACGTAGTTCGAAGTTCTCACTTCCAGAGTGATGCGGATGGCACCAAGGAAAGCGGATGTTTTCATCAACTCGCGCAGGAGTCTTTCTCCTAGCTTGCGACCGCGATAGGTATCTTTTACAGCGATGTTCGTGACATGTGCTTCCTCCATAATGAGCCACATGCCGCCATAACCCGCGACTTCCCCATCGATGTCCATAATCATATAATGCGCAAACTGGTTGTTCGTCAGCTCATTCTCAAACGCACCTCGTGTCCAAGGTGTCGTGAACGCCTCCTGCTCGATCTCGACAATAAAAGGAATGTCTTCCATGGTCATTGAGCGGAATACCAATGAATTTTCTATGGCATGCGGCTGTCTTTGTTCCATGATAACAGATCCCCTTTCTTCGTCTGCAGACCAGCCAGCAGATTCGCTTCCGCTTCTGGAAGCCTTGTGTAATTCGGTACAAACGAATGAACGTCTGACTTCTCGCCCCGCGCTAATCTTGGATTAGCTAGCAAGCCAATATACTCGGCTTCAATCCCATAGGGAACTATGCTCACATGACCAGCAAAATCCTTCGTAAACTGCTCCAATTCAGCCGCAAAGCCTGCTGTCTCACCGACGAACAGTATGTGATCAGGAGCTAAACGACTAGCTTGCGAGAGAATCTGCTCCGTCCACGCTCCAATAACTCGAATACCATCAGGCAATACTTCATGCCAAGTTGCATCCGGTTCTCTTGTTGCCGTAATTGCTGTCGTCCCTTCAAAAGCATACACAGCCGTAAAGGCCTGCTTACGCCTCCCATCCATCAGAGGAACAACCCATGTTAAACCAGTTTCTATATAGTCGTTCTGTACAGAACCACCAATAGCCATAGCTTCCAAACTAGAGACGCCGATCAAGTCAAGTCCTAACGACCACGCAAATGTTTTGGCTACAGAAACAGCAATCCGCACGCCTGTATACGAGCCTGGCCCTTGGCCGGCGGCAACCGAGCGCAGATCTCTCGGCTTCATGCCTAAGCGAGCTAGCAAATCTTGAATGTGGGGAAGCAATCCCAGAGAATGGTTCCGTTCTGCATGGGAGCTCATTTCCCCGAGCAGGTGTCCATTTTCCAATATAGCAACTGTCATTGCCGATGTAGAGGTATCGATCGCTAAGCATCGCCMCGTATTAGTTATCCGTTCCGTCATGTAAATGTCCGTTCTCCTTCATCTGTACACACCAGCTCTCATACGGCGAACCGTGTGGAATCAAGTGAAATACGCGGGTTTGATCAACCTCTTGGGTGATCGTAATACTTAACCTATCAGGTGGCAGCAGATCCTCAATTAAACTCGACCATTCAATCAGGGTAACACCTGCCCCATAGAAATAGTCCTCTAATCCCAACTCATCTGCTTCCTCTTGCGAAATGCGATACATATCCATATGGTAGAAGGGGAGTCCAGCTCCCTCGTATTCTTTGATAATGGTAAATGTAGGTGAGTTTACGTGCTCCGAAATCCCCATCGCTCTGGCGAATCCTTGCGAGAATCTCGTTTTGCCAGCACCCAAATCTCCATCTAATGTTAAGACCGTTCCTGGCTGTAGATACGTTGATAATAGAGTTCCCAGTTTATCCGTATCTGCTTCATGCTCAGAATGAAACTTAAATGTGGATTGAGCCAATGATCTCATCCCTTTCTTCCGCGTGCGCGTGCTTTTTCTATTATAGTCCTCGCTAGCAGGTGACAGCAACCTGTCGTTGAGAAAAGCTCCCCTCGGGGCATACGGAATTGATCGAGTAGGAGGGGACGGCTAGTCCCCGACCTCTCACACCACCGTACGTACCGTTCGGTATACGGCGGTTCATGAAATATTCCGTAATAAGTTGTATCTGTCCAATAGACTCTTCAAACCGTTGAATTCCCAATATTGGTTATCCAATGCTCGGGTTAATATTGGACTACTTGCAATACGCCAATACCCTTTTCGGGTATTTCCCCATTCAAATGCTTTATCTTTAGGAATCCCTAGAGATAACAGCCTTTTTACTTTGGTTTTAGGTGACTTCCATTGTTTCCAAAGACACATTCGTAGTCTTCTTCGAATCCATTTGTCCATATCCTTCAGAATACTTGGCGTATCCGCAAGCGAGAAATAACCGCACCACCCTATGAGATACTGGTTTAGTTCTTTTATTCGCTGCTCCATCTTCATCGGCTTCTTCCGAGAGGTTATCTCTCGAATTCGTGCCTTAGCTTTCTGCAAAGATTGATTGGCAATCCTTACTTTCGGTTGTTTGTTCACACTAAAACTAAATCCAAGAAACTTACGTTTCCAAGGACGATCCACCGCACTCTTGGCTTGGTTCACTTTAAGTTTCAGCTTGACTTCAATGAATTGGGATACGGATGCCTTGACTCGTTCGCCCTCTCTTTTAGTTTTCACGTAGATGTTGCAGTCGTCCGCATAACGTACGAAGCGGTGTCCACGCTTCTCTAGCTCTTGGTCTAATTCGTCAAGTACAATGTTGGATAACAATGGACTTAACGGACCGCCTTGTGGCGTTCCTTCCGCAGACGGTTTAACCAAACCATCCTCCATTACACCTGCTTGTAGATACTTCCGTATGAGTAGAAGAACTTTCTTGTCCTTTACTCTTGAGGCAAGTTTCATCATGAGCCTGTCGTGATGAACACGATCGAAGAACTTTTCTAGATCAAGATCGACGACGAATCGGTATCCCTCTGTCATATACACTTTAGCCTTCTCCACTGCATCGTGTCCTCGCCTTTTCGGGCGAAACCCGTAACTATGTTCGGAAAACTGTGGATCGAACAACGGTGTTAGTACCTGAGCAATTGCTTGTTGGATCAGTCGGTCTGTCACGGTAGGTATGCCTAACATCCGCGTCCCGCCATTCGGTTTCGGGATTTCGACCCGACGAACAGGACTCGGTAGGTAGGTTTCTATTTCTTGCCGTATTGTCTGCCAGTTTTGTTTGATGTGTTCACGTAAGGATTTTACGGACATTCCATCTACGCCATGGCTTCCCTTATTGCTTTCAACACGCTTTAACGCTTGTAGAAGATTTTCCCGCGACAGTAATTGCTCCAACATTTTTTTTACCTCTCTTTACGTGATTTGCACTTTCCTCTTGTGCCAGAGATGAATTCTGCCCTTCCGAAGCCCCCCACGGATTCACCGTTTCCTTCTTCAGACAAGTCCCTTCGGATTTTCTGCTTTCATTACTCACTCTGAACGCCTTGATGTACAAATACCTACTTCATGTTCAGCCCTTCCGCGAGGCGTTGCAACACCTTACGTACTATGGCTTCTGCTGACTTCTGTACGTTCAGCCTGTATTCACATACAAGTTTACAAAGTTAGCTTTGCGTTCCGTACAGATCTCCCCAGGTAAGAACGCTATCTTCCTCTCCATCTATCTGCTCCATCTACTCTCGTACGCCTTCGGCAGTAAGGGCTTTAACTTGTTCTGCAGTCTCACCCAACATACGCTAGCCTTATATGGAGTTCGTGTTCCTCAGACCGGAGATTTGCCGCCGGCTTCCTTCAGATTCCACCTCACGATGGACACCCTTGCCTTAAGCTATGGCTACTACTGCCTTCACCATTCGGGACTTGAACCCTAGAGATAGCGCCCATGCTGGGCGCACAGAAAAAGCCTCCCCGATACCCTATCGGAGAAGGCTTGTTTTGCCCATGCGGACCTTTAGTGTACCTCTTCAAGCTCCCTAGCTGGGACGAGCCGAGCATCTGCGGGATTGCCTTCCGCATGTACTTTGACTAGGCCTTTCCCCGAGTCTACACTGTCAATCCAGACAGCCAGACCGTTCAGATCCACTTCAATTTTCTCATCTGCAGCTAAAATTTCCTGAGCACGGTGAACATTCATGGTTCATCCAGTACGGATTCCGGATAATCCATCGTATCCGTGGTTGAGTGTTCAATTAAGCCACCCTGCATGGTGACGTTACCGCCTCCAAGCCCCTCATTAATCATTCGATCAATGTCCATATAACAATCGTCCCTATCTTCATTGTTCGTGTCTTGCGACAGATTTGATTCTGATGCCATCCGTAATCCCTCCTTAGGTTCGCTATTTGGGTTATCATGTTGCATTTATAAACTCTCCAAACTCCCCTCTAACCATTCTCTTAACTACCTGCCGTATAAAGGTAACGTATCAAGAGAATACTAGTACAATTATGTATGTTGGGGAGGAATTACATCGATGCATACCGTGTGGAAAGGCGCGATCAGCTTCGGGCTTGTTCATGTTCCTGTTAAAATGTTCTCAGCCACAGAGGATAAAGATATCTCTATGCGCTATATTCACAAAACGTGTATTACCCCGCTATCCTATGTCCGAAAGTGCCAGACTTGCGAGAAGGAAGTAGAGTGGGAGGAAATTTCGAAAGGGTACGAGTTTGAACCCGGGCGTTTTATTCTTTTTGAAAAAGATGAGCTGGAGGAAATCTCCGGCGAGGCGAACAAGGAAATTAAGATTTTGGACTTCGTAAATTTAACGGATATTGACCCTGTGTATTTTCAAAAGACTTACTACCTCGGCCCCGGTGATACAGGCGCTGGTGCCTATATGCTGCTGCTTGATTCCATGCGCCAGACGGGGAAAATCGGTATCGCCAAGGTGTCCATCCGCTCCAAAAGCTCGCTAGCCGCCATCCGCGTCATTGAAAATTGCCTTGCCATGGAAACCATCTTCTATCCGGATGAAATTCGTCCGATTTCGCAAGTGCCTAACCTTCCCGAGAAGGTTACCGTGAATGAGCGGGAGATGGAGATGGCGAAAATGCTGATCAATCAGCTCTCCACCCCTTTCGAACCCGAGAAGTATAAGGATGAGTACCGCGCCCGCCTACTCGACGCGATTGAGCACAAAGTGGCGGGTGAAGAAATCCAAACCGCACCGCAGATGCAGAAAACAAGCGTCATCGATCTTATGTCTGCACTTCAAGCCAGCTTGAACGCGACGAAACCGTCCGATGGCAAAATAACGCTTGGCGCGGATGCCTCCGTAACCGAGTTCTGAGGGGGTTGAGAGTTGAGTTGAGTTGAGTTGAGTTGAGTTGAGTTGAGTTGAGTTGAGTTGACTGTAAAAACTACAGCTAATTTCGAACAAATCCGCCCGATTTTTCAATTAGCTGGATTTCCTGATGTTAATTCTTGCTGGTTGGATCAATTCCTTACATTTCTCCGAAATTAGCTGTAGGAAACCCAGTTATGTTGATAAATTCATCATTTTCGATCAAATTAACATCAGAAAATCCAGTTAAATTCTTAACTACCCCTCATTCCCTACTCCAATCAATTCCCATCTACACTTCTCCGCTCACCAAACAACTCATCCCCGAGAAGCCATTTTCAGCCTCCTACTCCTCATCAGCGCCAGCATAAGCAGAACCACAGGCAATATGACCATAAAAATAGGAAAAATGAAATGAGCAGCTATTTCCTTAGGGAATATAATCGTTATCTCCTCATAATTCAAAGGTATGAAGGTTAATAGCATCACAACGATAGCGGTAATCCAGGTGACGATCTTCCAATTCCTGATGCCGAGCAGTTGTGACGTTCCATAACTCGCTACAAATAAATACAGCGCCAATTTGGTGAATATACTCATGATCCAGATCGTAACGACAATCGCATCCAGATTTTCAATAATACCGCCAATGGATATGGAACGGACGATCATAAGCATAGGATAGGGATAACCAGCAGCGACATGAGGACCGAACATCAGGATGCTGACGATTATCGATAGCACCGTAAGTACACCTGTGAGCATAACCCCGCTTATCGCATATCTAACGGTATTCTTCCGCTTATCCACAAAAGCGATCAACATCATAATCATAATGCAATCTCCTAAGAACGCAGCTGTCGGAAGCGCTCCTTTCATCAGGATCATCATGTCATTATCTAAGTAAATCGGAAGCAGCCGATCCCACTTCAATTGATTAATACTTAGAAACATTGGGCCCAACACGCAAAGTAAGATAATCGGCCCTGTAACTTCACAAATACGTGCCAACACACCAACACCATGCAAGGTAGGGTACAAGACGACAAGAAGCATCGATATTTGGATGACATAGAGAGGAGTCTTCGGCATAATGGTCCCTGTAATGAATAAGCTGAATTGTCTCAAAATCACGGTAAGTATGACAAGCCACACTAGGATGAAGAGGGCTGAAATTAAGCCCCCCAACCATTTACCAAGCAGAATGCGATTATACTCGACTATGGTCAACCCAGGGAACATCGTACTAAGTTTGCCACATATATAAGCAATGAGCGTCCCTGCTACTGTCGCGAGTAGAATGGAAATCCACGCATCCTGTTTAGCAATTTGTGCTGCAGGAGCAATCGTGAGTAGGATCGTCATAATAATTTGCATGCTAACCATCATCCAGAATATTTGCCGATTTGATAATGCCATATCACTCATTGATGACCCCACCTATCTATCTCTGCTGACCGGTCATGGAAGGAAAATTCGATATACCTGGTCTCTGTATGGTACTTTTCACTTCCAGCTGAACGTCCATCGTTGGAAAGATGGTGCTCCAATTCGCCTTGGCTTGCTTCCATTCCCGTGGATATTTTTTATGAAAAGCCCTTGCAAAGCCGAGTACGTCCGCCTTTTGATCATGTTGTAACTGTTGCAACGTATCTCTCAAAATTCCCTTGATCTTCTTATCGAATGGCTCTTCTAACTTTCTCATATTGTCAGAGCCGTTAGCGAGGAGCAGCGCGGTCGAGTTTTGAACGACATCCGCTTCTAATTTCAATTGTACGGTCATTTTCCAAATACCGTTCTCAATCGAAGGATGCAAATGAAGATCCGTGTTAATGATCTTGATCACGACTTTCCCACCCGCTTCATGTTCAGTGAGCGTTATATTACGACCAAGATCTTCATGAATCAACAATCGAATCCCCATTTGTTCATCTCGGGTTAGGAAACAAGCTAGTTTCCCCTCTTTAATCACCGACATTCCTTCTACGGTCAGGATCGTTTTTTTAACTTGATTCGTGATCATTTTACTCTTATTCGCAACCGGCAGTAGGAAGGCACCGGATTCCCCACTCAACAAGTCCTCGATATCATGCATGGTAGCAGACTGAATCAATGGCTTCTGCGAAAGTTTAATTAAGGTTTCATAGGTATTCGGATCATTCTGCGCATCTAACATTTCCTTAGCTGTTCCTCTGCTTACAAAGAAATTAGCCTGTTCCCGTGGTTGAATATCCCTGAATAAGAAATCGAAATCATCAAACATCCYGCTCCGTGCCAATTCTTCTCCAAAGAAGTAAGCTTTGGCATGACTCCAAGAGAAATAACGTGGAAATTTCTTTTGCAATTCCGATAACGCATCAGGCATGGAGCTTCCTTTGGACGAAATCGTGTACACATTGCCTTGCCCGGTCCCTCCTTCTCCCGAAGAAGCAGCCGGATTGGGTATGAACACTTGAACGGTCACTTCAATTTCATCCTCCGTGAGCTTGTCGATTCCAGCGGCTATGATAAAAGCCATATCGTTCACCTCAACACGATCCCAACAACCAGATAAGAGAAGGACGCACAGTGAAATGACTGGAACAGATACAAATAACCTCATAGCTAGCCACTCCTAACCGCTTAATTCTCATTCCGTTCATCCGGATGCTCACGCTGCCTTTTCAGATTATTTTTGTCAGCATAAAAGGCAGGACGTGTATTCATTTTGCTAGTGGGAGCTCGAAACAAAACATCTTTGATTCCTTTGGGATAAATCGGGGCAAATGGAGCCAAATAAGGTACACCGAAAGAACGGAGAATACACAGATGACTAATGATTAGAAGCAACCCCAGAATAAGACCAAACAAGCCTAAGATGCCGGATAAAATCATAATTGGAAAACGAAGAATGCGTAAGGAGATACCTGCGGAGTATTGCGGCATCATAAACGAGGAAATGCCCGTAATCGCTACCACCATAACCATAGGTGCAGATACTAATCCTGCTTGGATAGCCGCTTGTCCAATGACGAGTGCACCAACAATACTGACAGCAGAACCAACTTGCCTAGGCAGACGAACTCCCGCTTCACGCAAAGCTTCGAAGGTAACTTCCATAATCAACGCTTCGACCAATGCAGGGAAAGGGATTTCCTCCCGAGATTTAGCAACACGAAGCAGCAGCGTTGTAGGCACCATTTCATGATGAAACGTTAATACAGCCACATAGATCGCCGGAGCCAACATGGCAATCAGGAAAAATGTATAACGTAGCCAACGAATGAGGCTTCCAATCAGGAAACGCTGATAATAATCTTCAGGGGACTGCATAAGGGACCAGAATGTAGTTGGAGCAATGAGAGCAATTGGCGTATTATCTGTAATAATGACAACGCGGCCTTCTAACAGGCCTGATACGGCCACATCTGGACGTTCCGTTGTTTGTAATTGGGGAAAAGGTGAATAGATATTGTTCTCGATCATTTCTTCGATGTAGCCGCTCTCAAGTACCCCATCCAGCTGAATTTGAGAGATTCGCTCCGAAACTTTACTAATGATCTCTGGTTTGGCAATCCCCTGAATGTAGGCCATTGTGACATTTGTCTTCGAATAATTGCCAAGCGTATAGGAAACGAATTTTAACGCGGGTGTCTTTAACCTTTTTCGAATTAATGACGTATTTACGATTAAAGATTCTACAAAGCCTTCGCGTGGACCACGGACGACAGACTCTGCTAATGGCTCTTCTACCGCCCTGCCCTCAAATTGCGAAACCTCAATGGATAATGCCCCTTGGACCGTGTCTAACAGTAAAACTGCCTTACCTCCAAGCACGTCATTGATAACTTCACCAATGATACGCAGTTCTTTATACTGGGATATCGATATACAGTTCATCACGTTGTCCATCGATGTCACGGTTTCTGAGCTTGCTTTCTTAAGTGGTTCAAGGACATGACCATCAAGCAGTTCTACATTCACCATTCCGCGCAAGTATAGGACAGATGCTTGTAGGCCACACGCCATATGCATGGACGCGAAAACAACATCATCACAATCTGTAAATAAGGTTTGCAAATGAAGGATATTCGAGGAGAGTTCCGTCGACACCAAGGTATGGAATACTTCCTTGTCTATACTCGGGTCCTCAGGAAAAGGTTGATTCATTCAAAACTCCCCTTTCATTCTCACAGTCATTTAGGTATTGTTATGCTCTCAAAATCACACGGCTATTCAGTGACTGCCAATGCAGGGGCATTTTAACAGACCGCCCATGTCATCTTGCTTGAAAGAACCTAAATTGGTGAAGAATGGTAGGATAACGACAATGTAAAGGGGTTATGACCGATGGATTTTAAACCAATCCTCCCATTTGAGCCAGTTAGCACGAATGATTGGCCAGTTGGCACTCATTTTACGAGTCAAATCAAGTGGGATGGGTAAGAATGCTGCTGTACTTCGACGGCTGTGCGACAAAGCAAATAATCTCGGCTTAATACGTCTGTTATCTAACGACTTGAAAAGACTTTTATCCGTAGCACGAAGAAGAGGTTTTTACACTGGAAGTTGGACCACAGCAACTGTCTACTTCCGTTTGACTGACCTCAATAACATTTTGTTTTCCAAAGTAACTGGTGCTGCATACGCCGGTCTCAGGCAACTCCAATTCCACCTTCTCCGCAGCCTCCCAGTCCCCTGTAAGAGCTGCGACAATGGACCTGACCTGCTCATAGCCCGTAGTCATCAGAAATGTCGGTGCGCGACCATAGCTCTTGGAGCCCGCAATGTAAAAATTGGGTTCGGGCTGGCGCAGTTCTTTTTCTCCATGAGGTTTTACCGTACCACAGCTGTGAATGTTCGGATCAATAAGTGGAGCCAGCGCACTCACACTTTCAATGGCGCTATCGATATCGGTTCTGACCTCGCGGAGAAAACTCAGATCAGGACGAGACCCTGTATTGCTAATAACCTCATCGATCGAATGAATTTGAACCGACTCTCCATTACAACTGCCGTTAACAACGATTTTCTCACCGGATATTTCAAAGTTTTCAACCAAGAAGGATGAGTATACTTCTACATCGCCTGATGTAACTAGGTTTTTCAATCGAGTACCGAGTGTTCCACGTTCGGGAAGACCGTCATTTTCCTGTCCACCATACACCTCATTAACAATGGATTTCCGAATAACCCAATATAGGTTCGTCTGCGGTTCTTGGTCCTTAAGCTTTCCCAGATCCAACAAGGCATTAATGGCAGAATGACCGCTGCCAACCACCAATACGTTCTTGCCCGCGTAACGATCTCGATCCTTGCCGATTACTTCCGGAATCCCGTACGCAATTTTATTTTGGATCTTCAGCTCGCTCTCCGTCCAGATTCCTTCCGATACCGAAGGGTTAGGCGAGGACCAGGTGCCTGAAGCATCGATGACTGCTTTTGCTTCATAAACTTTCTGTTCGCCATTCTCAAGAACGTGCAGCACGAATGGGACCTTTTCACGATTCGCTGTTTTGATTTTGCTGAGCCCTTTGCGGCTGACTGCGATAACTTTCGTTTGAAGATGGATGAATGGTTTCATCTCGGGCAATTCGGCTAACGGTGCAAGATACTGTTCGATTATTTGCCCACCGGTCGGAAGCCCACCCTTATCTGGTGCTGTCCATCCGCTTGCTTCAAGTAGCTGCTTGGCTGCTTTATCGATATTATATTGCCAAGGGGAAAAGACACGCACATGACTCCAAGTAGAGATATTACCAGCAATATGTTCAGCTGATTCAAAGAGAATAAATGACTCCCCTTTGGTGACCAAATGAGAAGCTGCGGCTAAACCCACAGGTCCTCCTCCGATGATGGCAACGGGTAATTTCCTTTGATCACTAAAAGGAGCTTTTGTCGGCTTAGCTGAAAATTCTACCGGGATTGAAGTTGCACAACATTCACTCATCTAACCTACCTCCAACATTTAATCAATTTATTTTGATTAATCCTTTAAAAATAAAAGCGATTATCAACAACCGCTTGATTTAACCTCATCTGTACGAAAAATGCAGCAGAGCTCAGGCGAAAGAAGATTGTTCACTTCCGCCGAATTCAATTCGTAATAGCTCCAAGTGCCTCTCGTCTCTCGTCGGATCAGCCCGGCGTCCATCAATATCTTTAAATGATACGACAATTTGGACTGTTGCATTTCAACAATGTCGGTAAGGTCACATACGCAGGTGTTTCCTCGTTGTGTAAGCTCATACATGATCTGAAGCCTTTTCTGATCAGCTAATGCTTTGAATTTAGCTTCATATTTTGAGAAATCAACAGTCGCTGACCGTTGATCAACGTCTGGAAGCTCTTTAATCATTTTCTCCCCTCCTTAAATCAATTTTATTTGATTAATCGATCTTAACACATAATATTCGGGGAATTCAAGGATTAAATCAATTTATTTTGATTTAATTAATTCAATTGTGATTTACAAAACCTTAACTTTTATATATAACTGAATAATTATATAATAATTTACAAATGATAATGGAGCTGAGATAATCATGAAGAAACCAGTTCGTATTTACTTTTTATGTATTCAAAATCGCTGCCGAAGTCAAATAGCAGAAGCATTTGCTAAATATTACGGTGGGGAACACATTATTGTCGAGAGTGCAGGGCTAGAGCCGCATGATATTCATCCTTTAACTCTAGAAGTCATGAGGGAAGTCGGGATTGAGTTATCAGGAAATACTTCTAAGAAAATTGATATGAAATATTTCATCGCATCGAATGTGATTGTAAAGCTCTGCCAGCAAGTTGCAGAACGTTGTCCCATTGTACCCTTTGGTATCACGAGTGTCGATTGGGATATTGAGGATCCATTACTTTCAAATGACATCCAGTCAGTTCGACGTACACGTGACACAATACAAAAGAAAGTGATTGAACTCTTAAAAGGATTGAATGTGCCAATTTAAAGGAGCGTGTAATTTTGCCCGATATTGAACAATTATCTGACGTGTGTAAGCTGCTTGGGGACAAAATGAGATTGACGATTCTCTCTCTGCTCAAAGAACGTGAGCTATGTGTATATGAGCTTGTTGAACTCTTACAAACAAGTCAGCCCAATGTGAGTCAGCATATGCGAAAACTGAAAGCCGGCGGTTTAGTAAAAGAAGCGAAAAAGGGCCAATGGGTTTTTTATTCTTTACATATTGAGGATAAACCCTTTCTGAGCGAGTTTTTTCAGCACCTGCCATCCCAAAAAGAAAAAGTGGATGCCACATCTTGTGAAGATCTAAATTGTTGTGATTAGGAGGAACCATGACTTACATTGCGGTGCTTATTTTTCTTATTACGTTAACTTTTGTTATTTGGCAGCCTAAGGGCCTCAACATCGGATGGTCATCTTCTGCTGGCGCTATCCTAGCTCTTATCTTCCAAGTCGTGTCTCTCCACGATGTACTGACGGTTACATCCATCGTTTGGAATGCGACGCTAGCTTTTGTCGCAATTATTCTCATTTCCTTAATCTTAGACAATATTGGATTTTTTGAATGGGCTGCCTTGCATATGGCGAGGATTGCAAAAGGAAACGGACGGCTCATGTTTGTGTACGTCATTTTATTAGGCGCGGCAGTTGCTGCATTTTTTGCAAATGATGGCGCAGCGTTAATTCTAACGCCAATTGTATTAGCGATGGTCCGAGCGTTGAAGCTGCCAGATAAAATGATTTTGCCTTTCATCATGGCAAGTGGGTTTATTGCGGATACAACTTCATTGCCTCTTGTCGTCAGCAACTTAGTGAACATCGTATCAGCGGACTTCTTCGGTATCGATTTTGTCACCTATGCGAGCCGCATGATAGTCCCAAGCTTATTTTCTTTAGCGGCAAGTTTGGTTGTCTTGTTCGTTTTCTTCAGAAAGGACATACCAACGAATTACGATATAAAGCAATTAAAACCGCCTTCAGATGCCATTAAAGATCATAAGCTTTTCCGAATGTCATGGGTTATCCTTGGAATCCTTCTCGTCGCATATGTAAGCAGCGGATTTATTAAAATTCCTGTTTCCATCATCGCAGGAGTCGTAGCACTGATCTTCATTTTAATGGCTAGATCCAGTAAAGTGATCGAAACAAAACGAGTGATTAAAGATGCTCCGTGGGCTGTAGTCATATTCTCTATCGGCATGTATGTAGTCGTTTATGGCCTTAAAAACGTCGGTCTCACGGATGCCCTAGGAACGGTAGTTGAGAACTTAGCAGGACAAGGATTATTTGTCGCAACAGTAGGAATGGGCTTCTTGTCGGCTATTTTGTCCTCCATCATGAATAACATGCCGACGGTTATGATTGATGCACTTGCTATCAAAGGTACAAATACAGACGGTATTATACGAGAAGCACTGATTTACGCCAATGTTGTTGGAAGCGATCTTGGACCTAAGATAACACCGATCGGGTCACTCGCAACCCTTTTATGGCTTCATGTTCTATCTACGAAAGGTGTAAAAATCACATGGGGCAATTATTTTAAGACAGGCATCATCCTTACTGTCCCAACGCTCTTAATTACCCTTACTGGACTTTATTTATGGCTTCACGTTATTAATACAACAAGCGTGAATATTTGGTTGTTAATTGTTGCGATTGCAGTAATTCTGGTAGTCGCCGCGCTGATCATAAAAACTTTTTTTGGTGCAAAACAAATTAAGGAGGGCAAAAAGGCGCTTAAGCCTAGATGATCCCATACAAAAAGGAGAAATGAAACCATGGAAAACAAAAAACCATTCGTATATTTTCTTTGTACAGGAAACTCTTGCCGCAGCCAAATCGCCGATGGCTATTTGAAAGCTTTGGGTGGGGACAAATATGAAGTGAAAAGTGCCGGCTTGGAAGCCCACGGATTAAACCCACGTGCAGTGGCAACGATGAAAGAAGCTGGAATCGACATCTCAAACAATACCTCTGATGTTATTGATACCGAGATTCTATCCAGCGCTGATTACATTATTACATTGTGTGGTCACGCTGACGAACACTGTCCTGTAGTGCGTAATGACAAGGCGCAAAGATGGCACTGGGGGTTTGAAGACCCTGCCAAAGCAACTGGGACGGAAGAAGAAATTACAGCTAAATTCCGTGAAGTTCGTGATTCTATTAAAAGCCGGATCGAACAATTCGTGAAAGAAGGCAAGTAATATGATCAAAAGAATGCACGTTGCGGTTAACTGTTCTGAGCTTCAGAAGTCGCTTGATTTTTACCGTGCTTTCTTTGGTACAGAGCCTACCAAAGTAAAAGACAACTACGCTAAGTTTGAATTGGATGATCCTGCCCTTCACTTTTCCCTTAATGTTCGCCCTTTTGAGAAAAAAGGAGTCCTTAATCATTTGGGATTTCAAGTGGATAACACGGAAGACGTTCTGGCTATGGGCGAACGTTTAAGACAAAGCGGACTTCTTCTCATTGATGAAATGAACACAACATGCTGTTATGCAGTTCAGGATAAAGTCTGGGTTTATGATCCGGACGGTAATGCTTGGGAAATTTTTTACACCAAAGAGGATTCGGAGTTTGAATCTGCAGGGGATTTGCAAGATATGTCTCTATGTTGTGCTCCTCCTTCTGCACCGTCCACGCCTGTAACAATTGAATTCACACCCTTTAAGAAAAAGTAAGGAGATCATTATGGAGAAAAATTATCAAGCACTTGTTGATGACAAAATATTTTTTGGCGGAGCAGCAGACGTCGAGGCTATGGTTAAAAACGAGAACGTTGAGGTTGTAGTCGATTTGCGTGGTGAAGCTACAGAGTGTGCCTATCCTACAGATGGCGTAGAATGGMTTCAGGTGCCGCTTGGTGACAATGCAGAAGATCCACAAGACGAACTATTCCAACAAGCTATAAATTACGTTGTAGAGGCGTATAAGAGCGGTAAAAAGGTTGGATTCCATTGCGGTGGTGGGAAAGGACGTACTGGTGCAGTAGCAATTGGCACCATGATTACTTTAGGTAAAAGCGACAACATCAAAGATGCAGAAAAATTAGTGAAAAGCATTCGCACGGTAATTAATATTAAACAACCTCAGCGTGAGGCACTTGAGAAATTATTTAACAAATAATTTGATGGGTCCCCTGGCATTTTCTTTGCTAACGAGGCCTGCAAGTAATCCATCAGCTAAGGAGGAATAACATATCGCGTGCAAAAAAATGAAGTCGCAATACAACATGAACCCATAAGCAAATGGAAGGCCCTACTGGAAGTATTAGTTGTATCGACAAAACTCGGGCTTACTTCCTTCGGAGGACCGATCGCTCATCTTGGTTATTTTCATCAAGAATATATAAGCCGCCGTAAGTGGTTGGACGAACGAAGCTATGCGGATTTGGTCGCACTATGCCAGTTTTTGCCCGGTCCTGCCAGCAGTCAGGTCGGCATTGGAATCGGCGTTATCCGTGCTGGATTGCTCGGGGGATTGATCGCTTGGCTTGGATTTACGCTGCCATCAATCATTGCGCTGGTTTCGTTCGCCTTCCTATTTCAGGGATTTGATATCGGTAACGCTGGATGGATTCACGGTCTTAAGATAGTCGCTGTAGCCATTGTTGCTCAGGCCATACTTGGCATGGGACAAAAACTTGCTCCTGACCGCAACAGGGTAACAATCGCAATCATTGCTTCGTCCGCTACCCTCTTATGGCAGACTGCTTTTAGCCAAGTCTTGCTTATTGTTATTGCGGGCTTTGTTGGTATGATGTTATATAGAAAAACGGTTATTCCTGAATCAACAAACCTAACTGTTCCCATAAGCCGCAGCTTTGCAGTCCTATGCTTAGCAGTCTTCTTTGGACTTCTGATACTGCTGCCGTTGCTTCGCCAATTTGTTGTCGCGGACTGGCTGTCCTTATTCGATAGCTTCTATCGGTCGGGGTCTCTTGTTTTTGGCGGTGGGCATGTCGTTCTTCCGTTGCTTGAAAGGGAAGTTGTGCCGACAGGGTGGATCAGCAAGGCGGACTTTTTAGCGGGATATGGCGCGGCCCAAGCCGTACCCGGACCGTTATTTACCTTTGCCGGTTACTTGGGAGCGATGATTAGTGGAGTTACAGGTGCTTTTATCGCAACAGTGGCTATTTTTCTTCCAGCCTTTCTTCTGATCGTAGGGGCGCTGCCCTTCTGGAATTCCTTGCGGAGAAGCTCTAAAGTTCAAGGAGCATTATTCGGGATTAACGCAGCAGTTGTCGGCATCTTGTTGGCGGCACTTTATAATCCGCTTTGGACGACGGCGATTCTGGCTCCTGTTGATTTTGCCTTGGCTTCGATATTGTTTTTGATGCTCGTCTTTTGGAAATTGCCGCCTTGGGTTGTTGTTATCTCAGGAGCGATTGGCGGGACGTTGATCTCACTTGTTTGGTGAAAGCGGAAAAATCATAAAATTACATTTCCAGAAAATAACAAGCCTGTTTAAATAAATTTTAATGAAAGGAATTTATGAAAAACACGCTTACGAAAAGGTCGTTGCTTCTATTCTTTTTCATTATTATTTTGTCTCCAATTTCTGGGCATCACGTCGAAGCTGCTGAAATTTGAAAATGGTCGATTGGAGCAGATAAAAAGAAAAGGTCAATAAATGGTGAGAAGAACCATTTATTGACCTTTTCTTATTTAGGCTTATCTTAATCGACAGGTTTCCTTTTTATTTTTCCCAAAATCCACAAAGTCGCAATGCCTATGGAAAAAAGTAATATACCTAAGAATAGTATCATCCCAACAAGAGGAATGTTCATGAGTGAAACCAATAAGATCAAACCAGTTAATGAAATAATCCAGTTTGAACGACCAAACGTACCTTGAATCTTTTCACCCACTACAATGCTTAAAGCAGCCATACCGATTATGAAAGCTAACAATACTAAAACGAATAATACAATTGCAAAAGGGATTCCTATGATTGTAACAAGTAAAAGTACGGTTAGTGCTATCAAAATGAGACTACTGAAAAAACCTATATACAATAGGTGACCAGGTGACTGCCGCGCATGAGTCATAAATGGTTGTATCCGCTGTTTGAGTATCAGTATTGTTAATAAGGGCAGTAATATCAAAATGATACTGACTGTTAATTGCAACAACCATGTCCCAATGACTAGCCCTCCACCTATCAACAGACTATTTTGGGTAGCTTTATCAAAAGATAAATTGATGATCTCATCTGATATGAATGCTCCTTGCTCTTGATGTATTTTTCCACCTACAACTAAAACAAAACCATTTACCTTTGCTGATGCTTTTAAATTTAGGTCTCCGTTAAAAACAATAACTGAATCGTTCACAGTTCCCCAAATGGTCGTATCTGCACCGACAACCACGACATCATCAACCACCTGATTCGCAGGCACAACCGTATCTTGATGTTCAAAAATCCCTTTTGCCATAGCATTCGTCGGTATTGTAAATAAAAGGGCACAGAATATCAGTGCAATGAACATCAACCTTTTCTTTTTCACCAATTAGCCCCCTTAAACCCACTTGCTTTTAACAAGTGTTTTATTGAAATACTCGATGCCACTATGAGAATAATAGAAAGCCCGATTAGCCCAGCAATGATATAAGTGTGCGAGCCTAAGATGTCTCCGAATACATGAAGTAAATTATAAGCAACTTTAAGCATGATCGAACCAAATTTAAATAGGTATGATCCCATAACTACCAAAACGATCGTAATGAAACACAAAACACTAATTAGCAGTAACAATAGCCAATTGCTCCCTGTAGAAACATTTTCGTGTGTAACATTCAAACCAATTGCGTTTATTACCTTGTCTTCGAATCCTTCTGGTGCCTCAATCGAATGGTAGGCAGTAAATACTTGCGTTTTTATTCCCGCTAAATCGCTGAGCAATTCACTACATTCCGGGCATGTATCCAAATGTTCTTCGACTTGTCGTCGTTCAGCCTCAGACAATTCGTTATCCATGTAGGCAGATAGCTGATCCTCTATATGGTTTGACATCTTAATCCTCCAATTCACGAATCATTTCTTTACGTAACAATAGTCGCGCTGCACTAATACGTGATTTTACAGTACCGAGAGGAATGTTTAGCATCCCCGAAATCTCATCATAAGAATAACCTTCAATTTCCCTAAGGACAATGGCTTCTCTGTGTTCAGGACTCAATTTTCCCATCGCTTCTTCAATCGTCATTTGGAGATCTCTTCGTTCCATATCGTTATTTGAAATCTGTGTTTCGATCAATTCGCCCCATACTGAATTTGTTTTCTTTTGCTTTTGAATTCGGTCATAGCATAAATTGGATACAATTCGTTTTAACCACGATGCAAAAGCATATATATTATCTAATTTAGAAAGTGAATAAAAGGCTTTAACAAATGCTTCTTGAGCAACATCCTCCGCGTCCATACGATCTGCGAGCATCCCATAGGAATAACGAAAAACGATATCTTTATAACGTTTGACGAGTAAGGCGAATGCTTCTTTGTCACCGCTTTTCGCCTTAGCAATTAAGTCATATAATTCTTGATCCACGCATATTCTTCCCCCCGCAGTACCATCCATTGATTCGATAAATTTCCAACATTAACATATTCAGACTCAGCCAAACCCCACACCTTAAGATTGATCGATTTTGGCCTTAGGATTCTTTTTTACCAACCACTMATAAAACGTAGGAATGACAAGGAAACTATTTAAAGTTGAAGTAATCATCCCACCGATCACGACGATACCAAGTGTTTGCGAAATAACGGTATCTGAACTATGGGTCAATGCCAGTGGCAACAGCGTTAAGATGGTTGTGCCTGCAGTCATGAAGATCGGTCTTACCCGCGAGAGACTGCCTTGCATAATCGCATCTTTAATAGCCAACCCTTCTTTACGGTTTCTCTCAATTTTATCAATCAATACAATGCCATTCGTGACGACGATACCGGTTAACATCAAGACACCGATAAGCGCAGCTAAGTTCAATTCCCCTCCAAAGAGCATAAGGGCCAGCACAACACCACTTAGAGCTAGTGGAATGCTTAACAGTACGGCTAGAGGGGCTCTCCACCCCTTAAAGACTCCACTAGTAATCAGCAATACGAGTAAGATGGAAAAAGCAACGGCAATGGACATATCCACAATCATTTGTTTAACTTGCTCAGTGATACCACCTGTTGAGTACGTTACTCCACTTGGTAGTGCGATGCTTTTCAGTTTCTGGTCAATAGCGTTTGAAACTTTACTGATATCTGTTGAAGTGATTTGTAAGGTCACTGTTGAGAAGGATTGCCCATCTCGTTCTTGAATGGATGAGGGAGCTTGATTAGGCGCGATTGTGGCCAATTGATCGATTCTGATTTTTTGCCCATTTGCACCACTTACTGTTTCAGCGGCAAGCGCTGCAAGCACATCAGTTGACGTAGCATTTGCTTTGGGTACACGAGTGATGTACATATCCACCGGAATCAACTTATGGTCTACCTGGATATCAAAGTCTTTACCGCCAATCATGTACTGCCCAATTACTTTTGTAACGTCCTGAACGTTCACTCCAGCTTGCTGGATTTTCGCTCGATCGAGTGTAATTGCATATTTAGGTGTTCCGTTTGTTAGATCAGTTGCCCCTTGTACGCTAAGACCTTGTACTTCAACTAACTTGCTTCTAACGAGTTGTGCTGCGTCATCAAGTAGTTTCTGGTCTGCTCCGGAAAGCATAATTTTCATCTGCTTATCATCACCAGCAATACTTTGATTCGATACGGTATAAACTACTTTTTGATTTAATTGGGGTAACGTTTTTTGTAAATCGGAAATGACAGCATCTACATTATTTTTATCCTTTAATGCAACAGTCATATTGGCTATGTTCGGCAGTTGAATAAATCCGCCCCCAGCATCAAATACATCATCGGCTTGTGGCATCATCGTTGATCCGAAATTGGCTGAATACGAAGCGACATTCGGATTTACCTTCAGCACGTCTTCAACTTTTTGGACTTCTATATCCACTTCAGGAAGTGCGCTTCCTTTCGGGAGTTCAATTTGAATCGCTACATCGCCCGAATTTGCCGTAGGCAGCAGGCTCACTGGAAGTGTAGTTGCAAATATCGCAGCAACGATGAAAATTATTAATGAAATCGAAGTAATCCATTTTTTATGACTAAATGCAAAACGCAGAACTGGTTTCATCATGGGCTCAAGTGTTACGGATTTCGAAGTGTCATTTCTCCAGCCCATAAATGCAAAAGTTGGAACGACTAACATCGCAACAAAGAAAGATACAATAAGTGCAATGACGACAGACCATGCAAAGCCAGAGTAAGATGCGCTAATGACACCGCCAACCATGGCAATAGGTACATAGACAGCGATCGTTGTTGCGGTAGAAGCAAAAATAGCTGGCAGCATTTCTTTTACAGCAGATGAAAGCACATGTAAAGTGGATTGGTCCTTATTCTCCTGATATTTGCGATACATATTATCAAGAACAACAATGGAATCATCAACAATTCTCCCCATTGCAACAATCAAACCGGACACGGTCAAAATGTTAAGCGTAATTCCCATCGATTTCAAAACTGCCGTCGTGGCAAGCAGTGAAATTGGCAGCGATACAGCAATGAGCAGTGTTGAACGTACATTCCGGAAGAAGAAGAAAACGCACAACATAGAGAACAGGCAACCCAAAAGTCCTTCGCGCACAAGTCCTAATAGGGAAGCATTTAATTCATGTTCACGATCGAGCATCACAGTTAACGAAACATCGTTATTTTTAATCGGCGCTATTTGTGCAACGCGTTCTTTGACTAGTTTTGCTACGTCCGTAATATTCGATGACGGTGTTTTCAGAACATCTAAAAGGATGCTTGCTTTTCCGTTAGTGCGGGATACAGTTTTAATGTCAGTCAGAGAGTGAGATAGATCAGCCACGCTAGATAGTGGGACGTTAGTGCCTTGCTTGTTTTTTATCGGAATATTGCTTAACTCTTGGTCTGTTAAGTTCCAACATTTCACGGTTAATGGAAACGAGTCTTTATTGTTAGACACTTTACCAGTGGACCAATTCGGCAGCGCGGCGGCTAGTGACTGATTCAAATCATCCATGGTTAAACCACTCTTTGTTAAATCCTGCATCCTAACATTTAAAACATAACCATTGTTTGCTGCTCCAGTGACACGCACATCTGCGACGCCCGGAACGGATTTCAGTTGTTTAGCTATATCAGCCTCGACCGAAGAACGAAGTGTAGTTTCGTCAATGTTTGTACTGTTTGAAGTTAAGCTATAGCTCAAAATTGGAAATGTACTAGTCGTTACACGAGTGATAACCGGAGCCCCTACGTCAGTTGGCAGAACTGCGCTTGATATCGCTTGTTTGATGTCACTCTCTGCTTGTTTCATATCAAAATCCATTGGATAGTACAGATTCATTAAAAGTCCGCCGTCATAGGAATTCGTTTCTACATCCATTAAGCCATCAGATGATCGAATGGCATCTTCTAGTTTTGGTGTTACATTTAGTTTGACTTGATCTGCCTGGTAAGATGATGCACGTACGGAAACAAGCAGTGTTGTATTATTAATGCCTGGTAGATAATCACGCTGCATTTGAAAGGCAGAGACACCTMCCCATGCCAGAATAAGCAGCATACTGACTACAACTAGAATCGCCCTTTGCATCGAACCTTCAATTATTCTTTTCATTGCTCAAACCCCATTTCGTTTTTTCTTTTATCGAGTAAAGCATGGAAATACCGCTGAAACATTTTAGTAACGTATTTACAGAGAACACTCCTTAGTAGAGACATGTTTATTTATATGGCCTTCTTTCTTGTTTTCTCTTGTTACAACATGAAAGGACTGGGCTCATCCTGCTAAAGTTCAGAATGGATCAAAATAATTAATTGGTAAATTTTCCATATATTCTTTCGACAAAAAAGAGGATCTGACGAGTAGCAGATCCTGATCAATCGTTTTTCCTAACGCACTAGAAAAGTATTTTTTATTTTAGTACTAAAGGGAGTTACTTTTGAACAATAAGGGATATTCGCACATAAAATGAATCTCATCACGGGGTCATTGGAGAATTAAAATGTATTGGATATATCCAAATGAATATCGTTCCACATTTCAACCAATTTGGAATATAAATTTACAACAAGCTTTAGAATTAGTGAAATCATCCGTACAGGGTGAACAAAACGATGAGTTGTTCTACGATGAACTTATTAAGATTGCACCAACATCCGAACAGTCTGCCATTATAGCTTCCATACGAGATGATGAACGAGGTCATAATCAGATGTTTCGCGGTATCTACAGAGATTTTACTGGGCACGAGATACATGGTGTTAGTAATGAACTCTACCCAAAAGTACATTCTAATACAGATGGATTACAACAAGCTATTCAAGGTGAATGGTCTGCAGTTGAGAAATATCGGCTTATATGGTTTGGTCTCCCCCCTGGTATTTATCGCGATACATTGTATGGCATTATATTAGATGAGCAAAAACATGCAAGTAAATACAACTATTTGCTTACATTGAATCGGAAATGATTATCTTATGCATATAAAAAGCCAATTCGAATGCCTACGGCTGACGATATTGGCTTTTTTATATTAAGATTATACAGGCCTTTGTACCATTGGTGTTTCTTTTGGATTCGACCATAAGAAAACCGCCTTTTTAAAAAGGCGGTTTTTTCAGTAATACTATTTTCTCCTAGATCTAACCAAGTGGTAGGCATTACTAATGAGCAGCCCGATAAATAAGTACATTAAGCCGCCAAAAAAACCATAAATAACAACACCTACTATTGCGCTCAGCAAACCAAAAATCACTTGATCTTTATTGGAGACTGGTGAGGTTGGTGGGTCAGTCAACATAAATAGAGCAAAGAACAGTGAAGCATTAATAAAAGGAGGTCGAAATGCATCGGCAGCTTCTCCGACATGTATGAACCCCATTAGGAGTAATAACAAAAAATACGCAAAAAGAAATGCAAACACTTGTGGGAATTTGTTCACACGATTGGTAACCAAGTAACCCCCTAGTAAAAGGAATCCAATTGTCCAAGCTGGAAGATCTCCAAATGCGCCCCACCAGCTCTGTCCAGTTTGAAAAAAAAGAATAGATAAGAGTAAGCCGAAGGCTGCTGGATTAAATACTGGTTTCTTTTTATATACAAGAAGATGCTTAGATAAAATAGCCATGGTTACAGTAATAGCCGCAATATACCAAGAGGTTGCTGTGCTTAAAATTAAGGCGATAATAAGCCCTGTGATCACTGCACCATCCGGAAGCCATTTTTTTCTTTTACCCAAACGAAAACAAATCAAATCAATCCCTACTGCTGTAACTATAGYGATAATTGAATTATAAATTCCTTTTATATCTAATGAAAATATAGCGGCAATAATTAGAAGGCCAACCAAGGAAATGATGACATAGCTCTTCGGTTTTTTATGCCATGGATGGGTTGACACCTTATATCACTCCTACTCTTTCCACATGTAACTTCGACGTAATCAAGATCCCCTTAAATTGCAAGTCGTTTATCAAACTTTTGCCTTGATCCAAGCCATATAAACATACGACAGTTGAGAAGGCATCCGCCATCATCGCATATGGGGCCACAATACTGCAACTAATCAACTCATGGGGAGACTGTTTACTTTTCGGGTAAATAATATGATGGATGTCTTCACTTATTTTACTTTTGCGCTCGTAGCTGCCAGAAGTACATACTGCTTCATTCGATACTTCAATGACGTCAATAATATGATCCTTGTAGACCGGATGCTGAATTCCGATGCGCCAAGCATGACCTGTTTCATCTAGCCCTCCAGCATAAAGGTCTCCACCAGCATTAATAACAAAACCTTGAAATTTAGATAATATCTGGGATGAAAGGTCAATAGCAAACCCTTTCGCAACCGCACCTAAATCAATTACCAGTGGCTTATGCAAGTACATCGTTCGGTCATATTCGTTTAAGACAATATCTCGATAGGATGCATTATCTGCAGCAAGGTTTGAATAGGTTTCTCCTGTTAGATAATGTCGATTGAAGCCATACGCTTCCATTGTTTTTCCTATTGTGGGGTCAAATATCCCTTGTGTCCATTCCGCCACTTCCAAAGCAAACTTCAATGGCTGAAATAACCAGGAGCTGATCTGAACAGGGGTCCTTATCTGAAGACAAGCTCTCATTAATTCACTATCCGGAGTGAAACGGCTGCAAGCTTGTTCTATGTTCCGAAATGCATCAAAAGCCTGCTCTATTACAGGTTCAACCTCAGACATTGCAAGGGAAGTAACGACCTTAATCTCTATAACAGTATCGATCATTAACTTGGACTTTTTCACAATATGGATCATTATACATTCCGCGCTTGCATAAGTGCGTCTTCAATTGCATCTTGGAAGGCTTGTGTACTATACGTTGCTCCTGAAACATTCTGCACTTGAGCACTTTGCTTTTGTATCACTTCTTGAGGTAATCCAACAACATCGTTTTTGGAATAATGCATAGCAAAATGACTAATTTCCACATCGGTTATTTTATCATTGGTAATGCTCACTTTAACTCCAATGGACCCGCGTCGATTACTTCCACTTCCATCGAAGGTGCCATTCTTATATTGACTTTTGATCTGCTTGCTTACTGGCTGATTATTGGCTTGTATTTGCTGCTGAGGCTTCTGTAACGTAGCTTGTGTTTCTGTTGTCAAATACCCAGCGCTATACATGACGCCTATGGCTGTAGTACAAAGTACTATCCACTTTTTATCCATTTTGGCCATTTTGCATTCCTCCAACTTACAGTACTTATATGTAATTCACCTATCATCTACTTGATTAATGATACATCAAGTAAATGAAATTAAACTGAAATCAGCTATGCATTGAATTCAATTTCGAATATACTCCCCTTCCCTTCTTCACTCGTAACATGAATGTAAGCACGATGATTGCTTAAGATATCTGCGGCAATAGAAAGCCCTAATCCGGCCCCACCTAATTCACGTGAACGCGCCTTATCCACTCTGTAGAAACGCTCAAATATGCGTTCGAGCTCATCCTTTGGTATGCCAATACCTGTATCAGCAATTTGCAACATGGTTCTACCGTTCTGTTTAACGCCATATGTGATCGTCACTTGTCCGCCAGGCGGCGTATACTTAATCGCATTATCAAGTAAAATATAAATGAGTTGTTTTAATTGATCTACGTTTCCTTGGATTAAGACAAATTCCTTTTCCAGCAGTGGTGAATCTAAATTTAAAATAATCCCCTTCGCAAGGGCCAGCGGTTGTATAGCTTGAAACATTTGATAGGAAACTTGCCCTAAATTAATCTTTTCCAGCTTGATATTCAACGTTTTCGAATCACTGCGGGCTAACGTTAGTAATGACTCTACAAGCCGGATCATCCTTTTCACTTCATCTTGCAAACTATCCAGGATATGCTGTTCAAATTCAGGTAATGTATCCTTACTCTCCTCTAATAGTTCTACGGAAGAATGAATAACACTCAGCGGTGTCCTTAGCTCATGGGATGCATTCGTTGTGAACTCAACCTGACGATAATAGGATTTTTTGATAGGAACCATGGCTTTGCCTGCAAAAAAGTAGGCTAACCAGATGGCAATCGACAATAAAACAAGGGTAGAAAGCAAGAGGATTAGCCTAATTGTATGCAAGAGTGATACATTTGAAGATATATCAATGGCCATCCAACATCCCCCGCCAGCATCTTTCAAAATTTGAGAACTAACCAGAAAAGTCTGTTTTTCTCCCCCTTCTTCCACATAGAAGCGTTCACCACGCTCACTTTTCATTTCGTTTCGTTGGGACAAGTTAAAGAGCCGATTGGACATTTCTGTGTAACGGCTTGGAGAGACCTGAGTTTTCCCATCTGGACTCACCCAAACAATCAATTCATCTGAAAGCAGGAAGATCCATTCAACATTCTTGATTTCATGCTCCATGGTTCGCTTTCCCTTTATTTGCTCCTCTATGCGATGCTCCCATTGTTGTGACATTTTATTCTTTAGATCATCTAATTTTTGAATTTCATTGTGCTGAAGCGTTTCCTGTAAAACCAGATAAAAAAAAGCCGTTATGAGAATGATAACAATACCAAGGATACTGCCGAAAAATATCGTTAGCTGTTTTCTTGTTCGTTCGAACATCATTCTCCCCCTTCTACTACTAAGCGATAGCCAAGTCCACGTACATTTTGTATGATCTTATCGGAAAATGGATCGTCGAGTTTCTTGCGTAGCAATTTAATGGTGGCATCGACTGTATTGAGTGTAATTTCAGCATCTATGCCCCATACACGGTCAATTAGTTGCTCTCGACTTAATATTTGTTTGGGATGTTGTGACATGAACGATAGCAACTGAAATTCGCGGCGTGAAAGAGGAATAGATACTCCGTTTCGACTCACTTCATATGTACTATGGTCAATGACAAGCGTATCGCCAAATATTTTGGTATCCGCTTCCCAGTTTGTTTCTTTTCTACGATATAAGGCATGGAGACGAGCTATCAATTCCTCGAAAGCAAATGGCTTCACCAAATAATCATCTGCTCCTGCATTCAAACCCTGAACACGGTCAGTAATGGAGTCTCTTGCAGTTAGCATAAGGATCGGCGTCCGATTCTTCTTCATTCGGATTTCTTTGCATAACTCAATTCCAGTTTTATGAGGAATCATCCAGTCTAATATATAAATATCAAAGGTAGTTCTTTCAATGAATGCCAGCGCACTCTCTGCATCTAATGCCCATTCCACTTGGTACAGTTGTTTTCTAAGCTTATATTGAATCAACTCGCCAAGCTTCACATCATCCTCAACCAGTAAGATATGCATCCCCCATCACCTCCTCCTCAGATTTACTGCTATAGAAATGCGTGAATCAAAAATAATACAGCAAATGCTAGTCCACATCTTAAATGCCACTTCTTATCAAGCCTTCTGTATCGAAATAAACCCGAAATCGGCACTGGTAACAGGACTATTAATGCAAGAAGCCCGCTAATATTGTTGAAATCCCATTTAAAACCATACATAAAAACGGCAACCGCATGGAGTGTAATAAGTGCGATAGCGAGAATGGCAATTGAGGTGTGATATTTTTTCACAATACGAAGTAGCATAACCAAACCTTTTTTTAGAATAGCTAATTTCCCCCAAATGCGCTGTTTAATAATAAATGCTAAAACATAATTGGCTAACACTACGAATAAAGCAATTCGGGCATTGGAGCCATAATCTTTGAACGTATGCTCAAAACGACGATTGTGCAATGTTGTTGATGGTAAATGAAAAAGACTCCAAAGCTGCCAAATCACATAGATTGTGGCTACTGCCATCGCACCAAATACCCAAATGCGTTCTTTCTTAGGAATCCATGGTTGTTTTTCTTCTAGATTTCGCTGTGAACTCATCTTAACTCCTCCAACTCATAATCTTAGTTGTAATATACCCCAACTTTCTGAAAATGAAATGAAAAGCACAAAAACAGAAGTCACGTATTAGATTGTTATTTAAATTTGCTTGAGTTAGCTACTGTACTTTATCAAAAAATCAACACTCGTCTATAATGTTTTGTTTTTTTTGATAATGGAGAGAATAAGGGAATAAAAATACTGGAGAATTTAATGAACCTTAATCCAATAGTACCCTTCGAGCCAATAAGTACAGAAACTATACCAACATCAAGTGACTGGATTACACAAATAAAATGGGATGGAGTAAGGATATTAACGTATTTTGACGGTCATGAGGTTCGCCTAATGAATCGTAAACAAAATGATCGTACGAGCCAATATCCTGAGTTATTAGATATAAAAAGATATTGCTCCGCCACTTCCTGCATATTAGATGGGGAAATAATTGCGTTCGACCAAAAGAGGCCTGCGTTTCAAGAGGTAATGAAGAGGGAGTCGTTACGAAATAGACAAAGTATTGAACTTGCAGTTAGTCGTACACCAATTACCTATATGATTTTTGATATCTTAATGTACAATGACATATGGCTTGTAGATCGACCACTGTTAGATAGACAAAAGGTACTAGAAGAGGTCATTATTCCTAATTCTAATCTGCAAATAGTGCAGAATTTTAATGACGGGAATAAGCTTTTTGATGTTATGAAGGAGCACAATATGGAAGGCGTTATAAGTAAGGACCTCCGAGGTACTTATGCTATTGGGGGGAAAGATAAACGGTGGCAGAAAAAAAAGATCTTCCACGATTTATATGCAGTTATTGGTGGAGTAACGATGAGGAATGGAATTGTTAATTCATTACTACTGGGTTTGTTTGAAAACGGGAATTTGTACTACATTGGTCATGCTGGCACTGGTAAGTTAAGTAACAATGATTGGCGAAATATTACTCAATTAGTTCAATCAAAAATTATTTTGAATAGACCATTTTTAAATGAACCAGCAAGGAATAAAGAAGCAATTTGGATTATGCCAGTTCACACAGTAAAAGTGCAATTTTTAGAATGGACTACAAACCGAACTATGAGGCACCCTAGTATTCAAGCGTTGGTCGATATGCAGGTTACAGCATGCTCCTTTCAGCAGAACGAATAACATAAGCTTGACACGCTTTAAAAACCAGTATAAATTTAAGGCACTACGGTCTACAGTTGTGCACTTAGTCATATTTATAAACTAATCTTATATTGGTTGCGTTATGGAGGAGCCTGTCACCAAGGGCTCCTTATGTTCTTTTTCGACATAAGGAGTCCTTGGTAGGGCTCTTTTTTCATGCCCAAAAACAAACACACATTCGATATTCAGGAGGCTCTAAACTATGGAACAGCAAGCAATCTTGGCAATTGGCATTTTTTTACTTACGTATGGCATGATCATCACCGAAAAAATACATCGCACCATCGTGGCTATGATTGGTGGTGTCCTTATGGTCGTTCTTGGTGTTGTTGATCAAGGTTCCGCTTTGCATCATATTGATTTCAATACACTCGGACTCTTAATTGGCATGATGATTATGGTAAGTATTACGGCAGAAACAGGATTATTTACGTATATCGCATTAGTAGCAGCAAAGAAAGCAAAGGGTGATCCTGTCAGAATTCTGGTATCACTCGTACTTATTACAGCTATTGGCTCTGCATTTCTTGATAATGTGACAACCGTATTGCTCATGGTACCGGTCACCTTCAGTATCACACGCCAGCTGCGTGTTAATCCCGTGCCGTACCTCATTACGCAAATTCTGGCATCTAATATCGGCGGTACGGCAACGTTAATCGGGGACCCACCCAACATCATGATTGGAAGTGCTGTTAAAGAGTTAACTTTCATGGCCTTTATAAATAATCTTGCACCTGTTGTTGTCATCATCATGGCGGTCACAATTCCGATCTTCGTTATCATTTTCCGCAAGCACATACAAACTACTCCTGAGCTAAAGATGAGTATCATGCAAATTGACGAAAAAGAAGTAATTACAGACCGTAAACTGCTAACCAAAAGTCTTTCCATTCTAGGAATTACGATCATCGGTTTTTTTCTTCACCAGCTGCTGCACCTTGAATCCGCAACAGTAGCCTTAGCAGGGGCATTTCTGTTACTGCTACTGACTGGGGAACATTCGATGGAAGAAGCTTTCAACAAAGTTGAATGGTCAACGATTTTTTTCTTTGTTGGACTTTTCGTCTTGGTATCTGGTTTGGTAGAAACAGGCGTAATTTCTAAATTAGCTGCTGGGGCCGTAGAATTGACGGGAGGTAATCCTATTGCAACGTCTATGTTAATCTTATGGCTCAGTGCAATCGCCTCAGCATTTCTAGACAACATCCCTTTTGTGGCAACTATGATTCCTATGATTCAGGAAATGGGTACGATGGGCGTGGAAAATTTAGAACCGCTTTGGTGGAGTTTGGCATTAGGCGCTTGTCTTGGAGGTAATGGAACACTTATCGGAGCAAGTGCTAACTTGATCGTCGCTGGCTTGGCTGCAAAAGAAGGACACCCCATCAAATTTATTGCTTTTATGAAATATGGTTTCCCACTTATGCTAGTCTCAGTTGGGTTAGCCAATATTTATATGTATGTTAGATATTTTATGTAAGGAAGAAGAACCCCCTCAATAGGGAGTTCCTCGGTTCCTCGACTTCATTCTATTGGATAATTCGCCCAGTCATGGAGTGAATCATGATGGTAATTAGCTGGCCATCCTTCTCATAGGTAAGCTTATGAACAAGAGGAATTCCATTCCTAGATGGCAGATAGCAGGAAACTTCACTAATAGGTTTAAAAGGCATAAGCGATGTATCGTAAGCGACAGCGGTCCTTTTCGCATCCTCGACAGATACCGCCGGGTACATGGGTCTGCCAAGGCGTTTCTCTTCTAACCCAGGATGAACAGTGCCGCTGATACGTTGCACAACTCCTGTTTGATCTAGTTCGACGACCAATTGATCTCCGCATACGGTATGCTTAAATAGCTTTCTCTGCAAGGTAACCTTTGTAGAAGCAGTACCCTGATCTATTGCCACTATGTTCAAATCTCGTTCAACATGCTTGAGGCCATAAAGGGATTTAATTCTTTCCAAATACCTAAAGGTAATCCAACTAGGTGAATGTGCGGAAGGCTTGGTTAAATGACCCACAAGTAACAATGGTGTTTGAGTGACTGTATTCCACTTCATTTGCAGTGTATTGTCACTCTCGGTTCGAATGCTTTCCAGGATTCTCGCAGACCGTTTGGATATCTCCATGTTTTCTGTATTTGGTACTGAAGTAGACACTGAAAGCGACACGAATAATAGTAGTTTCCAAGTAAACAAGCAATCACCCCTTATTTACATTTTTGATCCATTTAAGAGATTTTATTCAATATCTAATTTTCATCTATACAGACATCCAGAAATTTGAGATATTAACATCGTCGTTTATTTAACAGTCGATCTGGAGGCTCTCATGATTTATTTAGCTATTATCATCTTTTTACTTACAATTACCTTCGTCATTTGGCAGCCGAAAGGCTTAAGCATTGGTTGGTCGGCATCAGCAGGAGCTTTGCTTGCCCTCGCTTTCCAAGTCGTTTCATTGCAAGATGTCGCCACAGTTACAGGCATCGTGTGGAACGCGACACTCGCTTTTGTCGGCATTATTGTGATCTCCATTATCTTAGATGGGATCGGCTTCTTTGAATGGTCCGCGCTCCACATGGCGCGCTTAGCCAATGGGAATGGAAAGCGCATGTTCGTCTACGTGATCCTGCTCGGGGCGGCAGTTTCCGCCTTTTTTGCAAACGATGGTGCGGCCCTGATCCTTACGCCCATCGTATTGGCTATGGTTAGAGCTATGAAATTGCCGGATGCCGCTATTCTCCCTTATATTATGGCAAGCGGCTTTATCGCGGACACCACGTCACTTCCGTTTGTCATTAGCAATTTAGTAAATATTCTTTCTGCGGATTTTTTCGGGATCGATTTTGTCACTTATGCCAGTCGAATGTTCGTAACGAGTCTGTTCTCGTTAGGCGCAAGCTTGCTGGTTCTCTATCTGTTTTATCGCAAACAAATCCCTGAAAGTTATGATATCACGGAGCTGAGACGCCCCTCGGAAGCGATTAAGGATATGAATCTGTTCCGATTATCTTGGTGGATTCTTGGCATCCTATTAGTAACTTATATCTGTAGTGGATTTATCCAAGTGCCTGTTTCCATACTCGTTGGGACTGCCGCTCTTGCCTTCCTCCTCATTGCCAGAACGAGCGAAGCGGTGAATACGAGAAAGATTTTGAGAGAAGCTCCATGGGCAGTTGTCATCTTCTCCATCGGGATGTATGTGGTCGTCTATGGACTTAAAAATGTCGGACTTACGGATGCGCTCGGGGAGCTGATCGACATCATTTCTGGTGAGGGTCTGTTCGCAGCCACGATAGGCATGGGATTCCTTGCAGCGATCCTTTCTTCGATCATGAACAATTTGCCGACTGTGCTGATCGATGCTTTAGCCATTCAAGGTACACAAACTGAGGGCATCCTCCGAGAAGCCCTGATTTATGCCAATGTCATCGGGACCGATCTGGGGCCCAAAATGACACCTATCGGCTCCCTAGCCACTCTGATCTGGCTCCATGTGCTTGCCAAAAAAGGAGTGAAAATTACGTGGGGCGGTTATATGAAAGCTGGCGTAATCCTGACGATCCCCACCTTACTCATCACGTTAATCGGTTTGTACCTGTGGTTGCAGGTTATATCCTAATTTGCTGTCCGGCTTTTGTGTGACTCCGTTTGAGAACCACCCTCCTAGGAAATAATTGTGAATAAAAGCTCAGAAGGGGCGGTTTCAAGCCTATGGCGTTAAAAGCAGAGAAAGCTAAGCTTCTCGTGGAGGGCAACGAGTTGACAATTACGAATCCGAATAAGCCGCTATGGCCTGATTTAGGCATCACGAAGGCGGATTACCTGACGACATTAAGTGAACTCTCGCCCTACCTCCTACGTTACTGCCGTAATCGCCATCTAACGACGATTCGATTTCCACATGGGTATGATGATAAGTCCTTTTATCAGAAAAATGCCCCCGATCCAGTGCCTAGCTTCGTTAAGCTAGCACCGCTAGATGGCATCAACTATGTGAATTTGGACTCGTTATCTACGCTCATTTGGCTCGGGAATCTGACTTGCTTGGAATTTCATCCTTCCTTCCATTACATCGGGAAGACGAATCCTGCAGAATGGCTCATTGATATCGACCCAACCTTGGAGGAAGAACCTCGCATCATGGAGGCTGCTCTTATCATCGGCGAAGTGCTTGATTCGCTGCGAATTCAGTCGGTTCCCAAGACCTCTGGAGCAACAGGCGTACAAATTTACATTCCAATTCAACCTGGCTATACGTTCGAAGAGCTCCGAAGAGTTGGACATTTCATCGCAACCTACACGGTTAACATGTACCCGAAGCTGTTTACCATTGAGCGCTTCAAGAAAAATCGCGGTGATAAGATCTATATCGATTACCTCCAGCATTGGTATGGAAAAACACTATCTGCTCCTTATACGCCGCGGGCCAGAAAGGATGCAACAATTTCAACTCCTTTGCTTTGGAAAGAAGTAGAACTTCGTCCAAGCATTAGCGAGTTCAATCAACTAACCATCATGAATCGACTACGAACCTACGGGGACCTGATTGACCGTGTTCCACCTCAAAATTTGAACGCTATACTAGCTAAATTAAAAGAGTAGTTCTAATTAGAACTACTCTTTTTCATCAAAATAAAGGGGATAACAATCGCGCAATTCTCTCTTTTCTTTTTTCACCAGGCGACCTCATCTCAAATTCAGATCGTATAACTTCCGTAGATGACTCCAAATCCATCACGAAATCTCTCTCCAAACGGGAAATTACCTTCACATCAAACATCACGGCATTCAATTCGAAGTTACTGAAAAAGCTGCGCATATCCACGTTCGCCGTACCTACCGTTGCCATGATGTCGTCCACGATAATCACTTTGGCATGAATAAACCCTTTCCGATACAAATAGAATCGAACGCCTACCTGTAATAATTCCTGTAAATAGGACTTTGACGCATATTGGACAATTGCGGAATCCGCCTCAAATGGAAGAATGATACATACATCAACACCACTGATTGCGGCAGATTTAAGGGCCATTATGATGCTCGGATCGGGAATGAAATAAGGCGTTGTAATCCAAATTCGGTTCTTCGCTGCAATCAATCCCGCAAAATACATTTCTTGAATGGCATCCCATCTGGCGTCAGGACCACTAGAAATGACTTGAACGATCGAAGGCTCCTGTACAGAGTGAACTGGATAATAACGCTTTTCCCCCAAGCTTTCCCCACTAACGAAATACCAGTCCGTCAGAAAGGTGCGCTGTAAATCATATACCGAGTCCCCATGCAGCATGAGGTGCGTATCTCGCCAGAAACCAAGTTTAGGGTCCCCGCCAACGTACTCATTCCCAATATTAATTCCTCCAACGAAACCAACCAAGCCATCGACAACCACAATTTTGCGATGGTTCCGATAATTCAACCGTTTATCAAAAAATGCTATCAATGGCTTTAGGAAAGGTTCCACAGCAATCCCCGCACGCTTCAATGAAGAAATGTAAGCCTTAGAAAGCGCTTGACTCCCAACACCATCGTAAATGACCCTTACAGCTACCCCTGCCTTCGCTTTCGTTATTAATGCTTCTTGAAATCTCATCCCAATCGCATCATCACGAATCGTATAAAATTCGAAGTGAATATGATCCTGGGCCTTCCCTATCTCTTCAAGCATCGCTTCGTAAGTCACGTCGGCATTCGTCAGTACGTCAACCCGATTCATTCCTCTTATTGGTGCATGAGGCACATGACGCAGCCAATCTCGCAGACGCTGTTCCCTCGGTAAGAAGCTGTCTTCGCCTTTTTTGGCATCTATGCTGACATTGTACGGAACGTGCTGGAGCTCTTGTATCAAGAGATTCTCGCTGCTATGATCATGAACTTTCTTCCGCCGCGCATATTCCCTTGCGATGAAATAATACATAAAGAACCCAATAATTGGGAAAATAAACAGAATACTAAGCCATGCTATTGACTTGGCTGGCCTTTTATATTCACAAATTAAAATTGTAGCTGCCTGAAAGATAAATAACAACAGTAATAAAATGATCCATACCAACAACACCAGCTCCTATCCCTACATCTGCATGCTGAGATAGCTTTTGCCATGCCCTTCGGAGTTATACCTTTTTCTTCTAACTAAACCTGTATAAATAAATTTTTCCAACTTTCGTAATAAAATCCTGCCCTTTCGCAGAACATAATCTACGCATTCTTATTTCTTGAACTTGATCATGGCAGGAGGTGCCTCTCGCTTGGCCAAAACACCTAAATATTTGATGAAAAGCATCCTGCAAAGTCGCAAAGCGATACCAACCAGCGAAGGGGATCCTCCTTCTAATTTAGATCAAGCTCTCGATATTCCGTTTATTGAKGATCTTAAACAGACTAAACTCTCGCTGCTACTCGATGAGAATCATAATTTTATTAAAGAAATGTTTCAGGAATGCTCTGATGTCGTTGTTAGAGAATTCGAAATTGACCCCCATATCCCAGCACTGCTGCTTTTCGTAGATGGTCTAACCAATACACAACTTCTGAACGATACGATGAAGTCACTCATGCTGATCGGAGGCGGGGAAACCTCAATCGAGCGAATTGCTAATGTCATTCTGCCAGTGTCACAAACGCAGATTTCCGACAATTATGGTGACTTGCTGACTTCCGTTCTCGGCGGTGATGCTGCACTGCTCGTTGAGGGGAACGCGAAAGCCATTCTGCTCGGCATCCGTGGGACAGAGAAGCGAACTGTTGGTGAACCAGAGACAGAAACGGTCGTTCGCGGCCCAAAGGAAGGCTTCGTAGAGAGTATTCGTACGAACACTTCTATGATTCGGCGTAAGCTCAAGACACCTCGACTCAAGATGAAATCCATGTGTGTAGGCAAAGAGAGCAATACCAACCTGGTTATCTGCTATTTGGATAACTTAGCAATGCCTTCGTTAGTCGAAGAGGTCGTCAAACGACTTGAACAAATCAAAATTGATGCCATTTTGGAATCAGGCATGATTGAAGAACTTATCCAGGACGATGCCTATTCGCCATTCCCGCAAATGCAATATACAGAACGTCCTGACGTAGTCGCCTCCGCCTTGCTCCAAGGAAGAGTTGCGATTCTTACAGACGGCACGCCCTTCGCTCTCATCGTGCCCTTTGTATTCATTCAGATTATGCAAACGAGCGAAGACTACTATGAGCGATTTCAGATCAGCTCACTCTTACGCATGCTTCGTTATGCCTTCATGTTTCTGTCGTTAACAACGCCTGCACTCTATGTCGCGATAACGACGTACCATCAAGCACTACTACCAACAACGTTAATGCTTAGTGTCGCTGCATCGCGAGAGGCTATCCCATTCCCGGCGGTCGTTGAAGCCTTCATCATGGAAATCACCTTTGAAGCCTTGCGCGAAGCTGGTATCCGACTCCCTAAGGCTGTTGGCTCCGCCGTATCGATTTTAGGTGCTCTTGTAGTCGGCCAAGCTGCTGTACAAGCTGGAATCGTTTCAGCACCCATGGTTATTGTTGTCTCGATTACAGGTATAGCTTCCTTTACCATTCCACGATTTAACGGTGCGATTGCTATTCGGATGCTGCGCTTCCCTATTCTCATTGCTGCAGCCGTATTTGGATTCTTTGGTATTTTTTTCTCATTGATGATTCTGATTGGGCACATGGCGAATCTCCGTTCATTCGGAGTACCTTATCTGTCTCCTGTTGGCCCTTTATCTGCTACAGATATGAAGGATGTCCTGATCCGTGCACCATGGTGGCAATTGAGAAAGCGTCCGGAGTTTATGGCTATTCAAGATAACACCAGTCAAGATGATACTCTTGCGAAGCAAATCAAGAAAKCTGGAGGTTTAGACGGCAGCAGTATCGACCACGTACACAAAGCCAATAAGGAGGAACAGTCCAATGATTCATCCTAAACAGCGTGTTAGGCTAGTGGCAACTTTACTACTATCCACGACTCTTCTTACTGGTTGTTGGGATCGTACAGAGACCAATGACCTCGCGTTTGTCCTTACTTCATCGGCTGATTTAGAGGATGACGGCAGATATCGTGTTACTTATATGTTCCCTCTCCMCGGTTCCATGGGTGGAGCTAGCGGTGGAGGTGGCGGCACCGCTGGGGGGAAAAGCTATTACATTGATTCCGAGGTCGGGCTCACCTTCCGCGATGCAGTCAGCAAGCTTCAAAAACGTATGGCAAGACGCATCTTTCTCTCACACCGCAGAACGATCGTCATTGGTGAAAAGCTAGCGGAAGCAGGCATCAATTCCTTGTTCGATGTTCTTCCGCGTTCACCAGAGAATCGGATGACAAGCTACCTGATCGTAACCAAAGGCAAGGGCTATGACCTCCTTAATACAGAGCCGAAATTCGAGCGCTTTCCCGCTGAAGTCCTTCGTGAATTAGCGAAGTCTCGCAGTTCTATGCCTACAACAATGAAGGATGTTGGGATGTCCTTAAGCTTTAACAGTGATCCAATCATGAGTTATATGGAACCTCGAGATGGACAAGTCTCTAAAGAGCCATCCCATGAAATCCAATTCGTTGGTTATGGGCAGTTCAAAGGGGATAAGATGGTTGGCATTTATAAGAAGAAAGAAGCATCGGGGCTTTTGTGGCTTCGAAATCAAGCAAAAGAGCAACAGCTCACCTTCCCCTTGGAGGAAGGCAAAAATATTTCCATCTCCATTGTTGGCGGCAAGACAGAGATCTCACCTAAGCTTCTGGAAGACAAAGTCATGTTTGACATCATCGTAGAAGCTCGTGGTGCTGTGAGGGAAGACCTCACTGATGAGGATTTGTATAATTCCAATACCCTCCATAACGTAGAAACAAAGTTCGCAGAGCAAATCAAATTATCAGTACTCGCAACGATTAAACAGATGCAAAAGGAAGGCACGGATTCGGCTCAACTTGGTCTCATTATTTGGCGAACACATCCTCAGAAGTGGAACGAGCAATTCGGGAAGGATTGGGAGCGTTATTTTAAAGATGCTGAGTTTAATATTGTTGTGAAAGCCTCCATTCCCGATACAGGTGTGATTAGCCGCAATGTGACTAAGGGAGGGATTTAGACGATGGATGGGATCTTTGTTATCAGCTTTCTTATCATTTTGGTCGGATCTTTCATGATCGATCGCAAGATGCTGCGGACGACGGGAACTGGGAATCAAATAACCTATGGTCTTTCCATTGGTTTAATCCTACTTTTTCTCATCATGAAATATCTCCATGTGAGTATTCCAATGCCCTCCTATTTTTTCGTGCAAGTGGTTTCTCCTTGGTTCATACGAGTTCTTGRCATTTAAGATGAAAGGTGGTGTTCCTCATCGATAGTAAGCGGGTCATTAACCAACGGCAGCTCTCTTGGCTAGCTTCTTCCATTGTCACCAGCGGAGGCGTTCTCACGTTGCAAAACGAATTGATACGCATCAATCAAATGGATGCTTGGTTTAGCTATTTACTTTCTATTCTCTATGTCTTTCTAATCGCTGGCTTCTTTAGCTATTTGGTTAAGCTCTATCCCTATAAGAACATTTTTGAAATTTCCAAAGAAATATTAGGTCCTTGGCTGGGCACAGTTATGAATCTACTCATTTTGTTTCATTTCTGGCAAATTGTCGTTCGTGATATTTCCTCTGTATCCAGATTTAGTTCTACCCTTTTACTGAATACAACGCCACTTGAAATTATAATCTTACTAAACTGTTTGCTGCTTTTGTATTTCGGTAAAACGAGTGTAGAGGTTATCGCACGCGTCAATGACCTGTTCTACCCACTCTTCGTCGTGACAATTACCATTATGCCGCTGCTCTTATCGAACGAATTTTTTTTGAGGCTAACAACGCCTGTACTGACAATGCCGCTTCAGCACTGGACAGCTAGTTCCGTTCTAACACTCGGGAGCGCGGGTGATGTTTTCATTCTGGGCGCATTCCTACATATGCTGTCCAATGCAAATCATGTTCGTTCGGCTATTCGCCATGGCTCCCTGCTAGGTTTTTTTCTACTCACACTCATTTTATTTGCCATCATTGCCGTACTCGGTCCTAAGATGCCTGCAAACTTCTCCTATCCTAGCTTTAATCTAGTTCAAACGATTCATATCACTGATTTTCTAGATCGCCTTGATCTCATCATGCTCATGATCTGGTATCCAACCGTTGCGTGTAAAATGATCGCCATTTATTTAGCGCTTCTGCTCGGCATTAGCTCCATTTTCAATGATCGAAATTACCCGATGATTAACAAACCTATCGCCCTGTTAATAGGATTGTGTACTTGTCTTTCCTTTAAAAGCACCACCGAGTTGCTCAGTTTCTCCAATTTCAGCTCACCCGTCATTGTCTTGGCTTACCAACCTATCGTCATGGTCGTCCTCCTTATCGCGGGGCATAGAAAAAAAAGGAAGTATCCGGATGCTTTTCCCACTCCCACTGGAGGAACGCATGTAAAGGAGGATCCCGAACAAAATTCAGGCAAACTTAGCCAACGAATGTCCTATACACAATGGTTATGGGGAGGAAATCTAGTTTTGGTCCTTTGCGTAGCATTTGTTCTAATTGGCCTGATGTTCGGCGAAAGATCTACGATGATTGGTGAGATTTGTGCAATAGGCTTTGGCAGTTCTCTATTGTTGACGACCTTGACCACCTATATGGAGCTTACCAAGCTGAAACAAGCTGAAAGCAGTAACTAAGTGAAGTTGCAGCCGTGAATTGATTTATGGAGGAATGCTTATCGTCAATTAAAAAAGCACCCGCCTAAGCGAGTGCCTCGTAAAAATAATAAGTTAAACAGGAACTGATTGATTCAAACGGCTTTTCGCGACCTTTAAGTAGCCATGCACATTTAAGTATTCACTATCATTGGTGAAACGCAATTTCATTGCTCCTGCCGCGTCTTGGATATACGGCTTCAGTGCAGTCGCACCGCCGCCAATCACGTAGAAGCATTGAATATCTGGGCATTTGCGCCAGCGCTTCTTAATCATTTCGACCATGCGTACCGCAGCACGTCGGAAATGCAGATCTACGATTGGCCGAATATCTACTTGGCCTTCGCCGGGAAGCTGAATCGTAAATTGACGATTCTTCACGCGCTGCGCCAGCTTCGCTCGGCTTGGGAACAAGTGGCCATAGGCATCTTCAACGTCACGAATAATTGCATCCAAATACGTAGCAATCCCGATCTGCTCGCCATGGCTAAAATGGTTATCAATCGCCATGCGTTTGATGACAGGGAAATCTGTCGTCAAGGCACCGATCTCGCAAACGCCTATACAGCCGTTGTATATTTCTTCGTCCTTGACCTGCAAGCTATCGTGTGTTGCCATATGGAACATGGCCGCAGCACCTTCAATAGAGACAGCTACTTTGCGGATCGAAACTTTAATTTTACGATTATGGAACTGTGGTGTGGAAAGGAATGTCACTTCATGCTCACCTAGAAGTCGATGTTCAAATGTCTGACTATATTTAGGGAAAGAACGAACAGGCAAACCCGTACCCAATGTGTATTCTACTTCGTCAACATTGCCGTAACCAGGGCCCGCTGCTTGATTCGTGAGACCCTGATAAGCAAGTGCAGTCAGTGCTACAATGAGGGATTGATCCGATAGCGCTTTATTATCCGTGTCTTCTAGCTCTAGGTTATCCTCGTGCTCTAAGGCCAGTTGCCCTACGAAATAACGTTGATTCCGCTGTGAAAGGCTTGGACTATAAATAACGACATCCAATGCTTTCCAAGGTGAATCTTCTTCTTGCAAAATGTGTCTTTCGTAGCCCGGCGCTATGATATTTGGAATTACTAGTGGTTCTCTAGACCCATCTAGCACCAGCTTAATACTATCGTTCCCTATGTCAATACCTGCAAGCTTAATCATGTGTGCCTCCACTCCAAATCTACAGCTTTCTGTAATTGTATTAGTAAATTCGATCATATACGACAGGATTCCTTCCTACTTTAGACTCATTTTCCTAGGACTAGTAGGTAGGAAGGCAGGTTTTTAGCAAAATATGACGAATGATGTACAGAACTTCACTTTACCAAATTCAACCATGACAGGAGACAACTTAGTCCTTATGAAGCTTAAGTGGAAACCCAAAAAACTGACGCTGGTTATCATTCCAGATGCTACGCAATCGGTTGTCAGATTTCGCATTTCCCATTTATCTGCCTATATCGCTGCAGCATGCTTTACCTTGCTAATGCTGATTTCCATAACGATTTACTTTATGCATGCACATACCGTGAAACAGGCAAGTGACCTGCAATCGAAGCTAAGCGGTGCCCACCAGCAATGGAGCGCAACCCTAACTTCTAAGAATGAGGCCATCGAACAATTGCAAAACGAAGTCATTCAACTGTCCCAGCAAGCTGAACAGATGAAAACCCAAGTGGAGGAAGTAAAAAAGTTAGAGAGTGATCTCAAAACCATTGCTGGCATTGATCACGAACCAAGTAACGTCGCCGTTGCAAGCAATTCATCTGAAGGCAAGGCGAAGAAAGATGCCAATCAGCCGACAATCGGCGAGTCTCCCCCTTCAACAGGTGTAGGTGGCAGCCCCAATCCTGTCTCACAAGATATCATTCTTAAGCTAGGTCAAGATACACTTGCCTCCTTCACTGCGCTGAATGGCGAAGTACAAGAGTTGCAAACGAATTTAGTACAAACGAAACAGAAAGTGGCCGACAAGCAGGAGCAACTTCGCATCACACCGACGTTATGGCCAACGAGCACGAAGGTTGTTACTTCTCCTTTTGGCTATCGATCCGATCCATTTACCAAAATACCTAGCTATCATTCCGGCATTGATTTCGGTGCTCATGAGAATGATCCCGTCTATGCAACGGCTGCTGGTAAAGTCGTCAGTACAGGTAAGGACATTTACCATGGCAACAACATTGTGATTGAGCATTCCAAGGGCTTACGCACCTGGTACATGCATTTAAATAAAATTCTAGTTAACAAAGGTGACTCTGTAGAAAAAGGCGGTACGATCGGATTAGTCGGATCTACGGGCCGAAGCACAGGAGCGCATCTCCACTATGAAGTACTCAAAAACGGCGAAAGCGTCGATCCCAAGCCTTACCTTAAATCGATTCGAAAGGATGATAACTAACATGTTCAAAAAAACAAAAAACCTCATGAATCCAAATACAACCGATACTCTGATAGGTGAGGGAACAAGCTTTGAAGGCCGTATTAAATCAGAGGCAAGCATTCGTATTGAAGGCGGAATTACGGGTGATATCGACTGCGCAGGCGATGTCATTATTGGCGAGCACGGCGTCGTGAAATCCAATATCTCTGCGCGAGATGTGGTTCTGGCTGGCAGCGTTCAAGGGAATATTACAACCAAAGGCAAGCTGACCATTACCTCTACAGGCTCCCTTCATGGCAATATTAGCGCAGCTTCTTTCATTATTGAGGAAGGTGGCGTCTTCCAAGGCAGCAGTAAAATGGAAACGAAATCGGACGTGCCTGTTCCTGTGCCAAACAATGAGTCTGAAACTGGGAATCGACCTGTTGCTGCTCCTGACAATTTGTATAGAGGCAACACCGTGGCCATGTAATTCCTTACTGCTAGGATAGAAGCTTTCCACATGATATACTAGTTGGAAATTCATTTCTAACTGATGTAGGAGACACGGAAACTATGAGAGAACAAGCCATCCTATTTGACCTAGATGACACGTTGGTTCATTGCAATAAATACTTTGACTTTGTCATTGACCAATTCGTAGATTTGATGCTTACTTGGTATTCAGGACATGGTCTAACTAAGCAGGACATTAGGCAAAAACAGTTGCAAATCGACCTTGCTGGTATCCAAATTCACGGCTTTATGCCGGAACGGTTTCCGCAATCGTTCGTTGAGACGTATCAATGGTTCGCGCAGCACTACAACCGTCCTGTAAGTCCCAAAGAGGTGGACTGGCTCATGCAGCTAGGTCACACGGTCTACAGTTACACCGTGGAGCCATACCCACTGATGAATGAAACCCTTCACAACCTACAACAAGCTGGACACAACTTGTTTCTGTATACAGGCGGAGATGTTTCCATTCAAATGAAGAAAATCAAGGATGTCGGTCTTGACCAATTTTTTCAGGATCGTATCTTCGTAACCGTCCATAAGACACGTGAGTTTATGAATACATTGATGCAGGAAAAGCAATTCGACCGACAGCACACGTGGATGATCGGCAATTCCATCACAACAGATGTGCTGCCAGCGCTCCATGCGGGTATCCATGCGATTCATATCCCCGTTGCTGATGATTGGGTATTTAATAATGGGACGATCGACGTCACGCCGCAGGGCGCGTTTTACCAATTGCCCTCGCTACTGGAAGTGCCTGAGGCCATCCAATCGTATATTAAGAAATGAAAGAACGATCCCCCGGTGAAAGCTGAACCGGAAGGATCGTTCTTTTTCATTAAGCCGCGACGTCACGTCTGCGAAATATTTCCCAGGAAAGTACGTTGAATAACAAAAAGTAGCACACAAGCATGGTGATGGAGAATCCTAACGTCATTCCCTCTGCTAGTGGCCGTCCCTCTAGATACGGAGTGAGATCCGTATTCGCGAATAGGAAGTATTTGCCCCACGTATACCGCAAGAACAATAAGGTAATCACTTGGCCAGCGAACATAATGAAAATGCTAAGGCCGATCGCAAGTGAAGCACTGCGAAACACAGTGGAAATCATAAAGGCCAGTGTAACGATCATCACGAGCTCAATTAATTTAAGTCCATAGGTCGCAAACACATAGAATAACATGTTTTTCTCCTGTACCTGCCCTGCGGCATTCACAATTAAATGAGGGAGACTCAGCCGCCCAAACCCATAGTAGAAGCCGTTGACAATCAAAGCAGTAATGAACAAAACGACCAGTAACGTAGCTGCAAAAATAAGTGTTGTCAGATACTTCGACAATAAGATCTTCGATCGGCTAGCCGGACGAATGAGCAGCAGCTTGATGGTTCCCCAAGTAAACTCCCCAGCTACCATATCTCCAGCAATAATGACTGTGAAAAGCGTAACCACAATAATCAAGCCAGAAGCAGTGAGCATTCCTTCCCAAATCGTGTTATCAATCGGTGGGTAGTTGTGATCCAGCATGTATTGCTGAAGCGCACTTTGTTCTCGCATCTGCTTCTTGAAATTCTCTGGAATATCTGGATTGGCAAGCTCTGTCTTATTGTGTTCAATTGTTTCGGAAGCCCTTAATTTCCAGCTGTCATCATTTTTGTTCGTATCGGAATGCGATAACACACCAGTGAGCACGACGATGACAATTAGCAAAACCACTAGAATCCATGTTCGAAGTCGACTATAAATCTTCATATGCTCATTCTTGATGAGATTAAGCAATAGGATCACTTCCCGTCATTTCTAAAAATTGATCTTCCAGCGACTTCGATGTTTTGCGGATGCCATATACGGAAATCCCCGCCTCTACGAACCGCTTAGTCCACAAAGCTATCTCTTGTTTGTCGAGATCCATAACAAGCTCGGCATCCATAACTTCTACTGGATACCCTTGAGCAGAAGCTAACTTCACGGCTTGTTCAATCGCGTCCACCTCATAGACGACCCGCTGTTTACCGTCCTCCTGAACATATTCCTTGATAAGTCTAACATCAACTAATTTCCCATTTTGAATAATGGCTACACGGTCACACATCAGTTCCATTTCCGCTAACAGATGCGAAGAAACAATAACTGAAATTCCTTCCTCGCGGGTAAGCTTACGCAAATGATCTCGAAGCTCCCGTATGCCAGCTGGGTCCAACCCGTTAGTCGGCTCGTCCAAAATAAGAACCGACGGCTTATGCAGAAGCGCTTGCGCAATGCCTAATCGTTGCCGCATGCCCAGCGAATAGGTTTTCACCTTGTCATGAATGCGATTCGTCATCCCGACAAGATCGATCACCTCCCCAATTCGCTCCTCGCCAATACCTGGAATCATCCTGGCATAATGAACCAAATTCTTATAGCCGCTTAAAAATTTATACATTTCCGGATTTTCTACAATCGCGCCAATATGACGAATCGCTTGCTCAAAATGTGTGCGAATCGAGTACCCGCCAACACGGATATCCCCCTCCGAAATCGACATCAGTCCTACCATCATCCGGATGGTAGTCGTTTTACCCGCGCCATTAGGCCCGAGAAATCCGAACACCTCGCCACGCGGCACATCGAAACTGAGCTTATCAATGATGGTCTTAGAACCAATTCGTTTGGAAATATGATCCACCTGTACGATGGGCGTACCAACCTCTTGTGAAGCTGACATTCGACATCTCCTCTCTTTTTTAACCAATATAATCCAATCCTAGCTTACTTCGGCTGTCATGCCTAGAGATTTTTCAGTCATATGACTGTGCTCACTATGGCTTTTCCCTAATTTTATGTACAATGGTAAGATACGAACCGTTAGTAAAAGGAGCTCATCTATGATCCAAAGAAGACCGTGGCACGGTGTGGAGTGGTCACTGTTTATCGTCTTGACCGGCGCTGCACTGCTTGGTTTACTGTATAGCTGCCTTCACATCTATGAACAACCATTTTCCCACATCCTGTTGACTATATTGGCCATAATACTCTCTTATGGGGCTCCTTTTATATTCTGGCGACCCCACTATATCAATCCGACATGCTATCCAATTGCTGTTCTACTAACCGGTATTCCCCTGCAAATTTATTTGGCTTGGATGAAGCAGGACGCCTTACTTACCATTAATTGCCCAATTATGGTCATTGGATTCCTCACCGACCGAAAAAATGCTTGGTGGACCGCTCCTATTTTCATGTTAGGCATGCCGATGACTTACTTTTTCCTTCTACATAGCGGCATGGGAGTCGGACAATTATTTAGTTTTATCCTGAATGCTGTTCTCTTCTTCGCCATTGGATTAAGCTTACAACGCGCCGTTACTTCTAACGAGAAGACCGAGAAGCTGCTAGGTGAGAACCAACGTCAATACCATTTGATCCATGAGCAAAATAACGTCCTTGAGCAGTACGCGAATCAAATTGAGCAGCTTACTTTAGTTGAAGAGCGCAATCGGATGGCCCGTGAGCTGCATGATACCGTAGGACATACGTTCACATCCGTCATTATGGGCATGGACGCCGTCTCGTATTTGATCGAGGTTTCGCCCGAGAAAGCCAAGGAGAAGCTCGACGTCCTGCGCAATGTAACTAGAGGTGGTCTAGAAGAAGTGCGCCGCAGCATTCATCAGATGGTCCCCCAAGAGGGCGATCTGCTGCTATCTCAGCAACTGTCACGACTTGCCAATGAATTTGCTTTGCACACAGGCACACAGATTCACTTCACGACGGTTAGTGACGAGTTCGAAATTCCCAAACAAACCAAGCTCTCTTTAATTCGCTGTCTACAGGAATCACTGACAAATGCCAAGCGTCATGGTAAAGCAGCTTCTATTGAAATTGTGCTAACCTACGCCGATGACCAAATCTCCCTACGCATTGAAGATGATGGTGTTGGCTCCGAACAATTGAAAATGGGCTTCGGTATTGCCGCGATGCAAGAACGGATAACGGCGCTGCAAGGCACTTTGCAAGTACGCTCCCTGCCTGAACAAGGGACCGTTGTCCATTGCTTTATTCCTGTCAAACGTTTTCCAACGTTTTAATCGTTTTAACCTTTTTAAACCTTATAAACCATAGAAACCATAGAAACCGTAAACCCTATAACCCCTTTTAATAGCTGCGAGGAGGATTTGCTATGACTGTAAACCAAGCTCCGCTCAAACTGCTCCTGGTCGATGATCAGGATTTGATACGTGAAAGCTTACACATTGTACTGGGCATGGACCCCGATATTGAGGTTGTCGGCTTAGCTGAAAACGGGCATGTCGCTGTAAAACTAAGTGAAGAAATGCAACCCGATGTCGTTCTAATGGATATTCATATGCCGGTTATGGATGGAGTTGAGGCTACACGTCAGATTAAAGCTACATGGCCGCATATTCGTGTCATTATTTTGACCACATTCCAGGAAATTGGCTACGTTGTAGATGCACTTAGTGCAGGAGCTGAAGGCTACTTGCTCAAAGCCATTCATCCCAAAGATCTTGCCGCAGGAATTAAATGGGTCCATCAGGGCGGCACCTTAATTCCGCATGATATTGCCAAAATGCTCGTCCAGCAAGCACGTGACGGTGGAAGCGGGGCTTCCTCAGAAGATAAGGAAGAGAGCAGCGTTCGTATTGAGACGTATGGCCTCAGCGAACGTGAGCTGCAGGTACTTCACAGCATCGCCGACGGCCTCAATAATCGTGAGATCGCCGAGAAGCTATTCTTGTCCGAGGGGACTGTGAAAAACTATATCTCCAACATCTACTCGAAAATGGACGTTCGAGACCGTGTTCAAGCATCGAAAAAAGCGCATGATGAGGGGATTCTCTAATCGAGGGGAATTTCATGAGAAATGCCTTAACCTGTGCTTCAGGTGAATAGATGGATTTTATGTAGTTAAATTTTGGTATTCCCTGATCAAATGTAGAATTGATGGATAATGTACAGTTAATTTAAACAAATTCTCCCAATTTAAACAAAACAGGCAGTTTTACCTACCTGTTCTACAGTTAAATCGAATTTCCGAGGAAATTCATCCTAAATAGCTGTACCTTTTCCAGTTAAAGCAAATTGGAAGAGTATCCATATTGGCGTGCAAAAAAAGACCGCTCTCCTCTAAGAAGAAGCGGTCTTTGCTGTTGATACGACTATTCGAAGAGCTTTTCGAGAAAACCCTTTTTTCTTTTACGAATCTTACTATAGCTCTTTACTCTTGAAAAAGGTAGGGACGTATCTTCCGTTGACGAATCATGGACTGGACCAGCGCTGAGACTGACTTCCTCCGATATCACTGGCGTATGTTGAAGCTCCATCTTATCTTCTTGATTCGCCGCATGCTGATGGACAACAATCGTGTTGACCAATTGCTCATGCAGTTTGTTCTCAAGCTGGTGCCTGCATAGTCGCAGAAATTGCTCTTGCTGTCTATTCTGGAGTTCAAACTGCTCATGAAGTTGCGCTTGGAGCTCTTCTACCTGCTTGGAAAGTAGCATGACGGTCTTTTGCAAAGAATGCAGATCCTGTGCCCTGACTGGCTCATCGCTCCCAACCTCATCAGAATACTCCTGATTCCCGACCATTAATGCTTGTAGCTCCTCAGCTGTAAGAAGATCTTCTTTCCTCATGCGCTTCCCTCCATTTCCGTACAACTTGCAGCCTATGCTTGGACTGCTCCTTCTTCTATTGTACATGAGTTTACGGAAATGTTCACGTTTATTAGTCTAATGAGGCGAACCAATTGATGTGCAGCATCTCGCAGTATCCACTAGATGAGAAAAACTTCTATCGAAGTCCTTCGAGGATGAGCGACCGCGTTTTAAATGTTGTTTTTATCGCCAATAAGAATTTGTTCTTCCGAGTATCGGAAACTTATAAATTCTTATGTGGTAACAAAAAACTGCTTACAGGTAACTCTCAACCTGCAAGCAGTCTAACAAATCTTATGGCAAATTCGATGATCCCATCAAGAAGCGATCCACTTCACGCGCTGCAGCACGACCTTCGTTGATCGCCCATACCACGAGACTTTGCCCGCGACGCATGTCGCCAGCAGCGAAAACGCCGTCTACGTTCGTAGCGAACTTCCCGTAATCCGCTTTCGCGTTGGAGCGCTCGTCTTTGGCTACGCCGAGCTGATCCAACACAGTGTTTTCTGGTCCCGTGAAGCCCATCGCAATCAACACCAGCTGCGCCGGGTAAACCTTCTCGCTGCCAGGCACTTCAACAGGTACGAACGCGCCCTTCTCGTTCTTCTGCCACTCGATCAGAACCGTGTGCAGCTCTTTCAAGTTGCCGTTCTCATCCCCCACGAATTTCTTCGTGTTGATTAAGTACGTCCGCGGGTCTTCGCCCTGAAGCGCAGCCGCCTCTTGCTGACCATAATCCACTTTCAACACCTTCGGCCATTCCGGCCAAGGGTTGTTCGCTGGACGTGTCTCCGGTGACTTCGGCATGATCTCAAACTGCGTCACGCTCTTACATTTGTGACGAATGGAAGTTCCTACGCAGTCGGTTCCCGTATCACCACCACCGATAACGATCACGTCTTTGCCTTCGGCGGAAATGAATTCACGATCCGCATGCTCGGAATCGAGCAAGCTCTTCGTGTTCTTGCTCAGGAATTCCATCGCCAGATGAACACCGCCGAGTTCGCGACCCTCGATCGGTAGATCGCGGCCCTTCGTAGCTCCGCCGCACAGGACGATCGCATCGAATTCCTCTTGCAGCTTTTCGATCGGGTAGTTCACCCCGACGTGAGCACCCGTTACGAAGGCAATTCCTTCGGCTTCAAGCAGATCTACACGACGCTGGACATACTTTTTGTCCAGCTTCATGTTCGGGATACCGTACATCAGCAAGCCGCCAACGCGGTCTGCCCGTTCGAATACGGTAACCCAATGTCCAGCTTTGTTCAACTGCGCTGCTGCCGCAAGTCCGGAAGGACCTGAACCCACAACCGCAACCTTCTTCCCAGTGCGCGTTTCCGGCGGTTCAGGCTTGATCCATCCTTCATCGAAGCCTTTATCGATGATCGCTTTTTCAATGCTTTTGATCGCAACCGGCGTATCCTTCAAGCCTACTGTACAAGAGCCTTCACAAGGCGCTGGACAAACACGGCCCGTAAATTCCGGGAAATTATTCGTCTTGTGCAGACGATCCAAGGCTTCGCGCCATTGACCGCGATACACGAGATCATTCCATTCCGGAATGAGGTTGTTCACTGGGCAACCAGCGGCCATGCCGCTGATCAATGCCCCTGTATGACAGAAAGGAATCCCACAATCCATACAACGGGAGCCTTGTACCTGTAATTTATCTTGCGTTAGTGGTGTCGCAAACTCTTTCCAATGGCCAATTCGGACCAGCGGAGAAGCTTCGGATGCCACTTCACGAGCGTGTTCTATAAAACCGGTTGGTTTACCCATTTACGTTTAATCCCTCCTGAGTTTCGTTAATTTCCACCGACACGGGAAACATCTCTCATATTCGCCTCGAAAGCAACCATGACCGCTTCTTGTTGGCTTAGACCGGAGCGTTTCACTTTCTCGATAGCATCAAACATCCGTTTGTAGTCCTTCGGTATAACCTTCACGAACTTCCAAACGTACTCATCCCAGTGCTGAATAACCTGGTGGGCAACGCTGCTATCCGTAAATGTGGCATGATGCTGGATCATCGTTTTCAATTCATTCATCTCATACGTTTCTTCCAGCTGCTCGAGGTAAACCATCTCTTTATTCACTTTGCTTTGGAAGTCACCATTCACATCCAATACGTAGGCAATACCGCCTGACATACCCGCTGCGAAGTTACGCCCTGTTGAACCAAGAACAACGACTCGACCACCTGTCATGTACTCACAACCATGATCGCCTACACCCTCAACGACGGCACGCACACCACTGTTTCTTACGCAGAAGCGTTCGCCCGCGATACCACGGATGTAAACATCCCCATCTGTAGCACCATATAAGGCGGTATTGCCGATAATCACGTTTTCTTCTGGTACAAAAGTCGACTTACTCGACGGGAAAATCGCCAGCTTACCGCCGGACAATCCTTTCCCTACATAGTCATTGGCATCTCCTTCGAGGGAGAGTGTGATCCCTTTCGGTACGAAAGCACCAAAGCTTTGACCCGCTGATCCTTCAAAATGTAGACGAATCGTATCGTGCGGCAAGCCATCTACGCCATGACGGCGTGTAACTTCACTGCCCACGATCGTTCCGACAACGCGATTAACGTTCGTAATAGGCAGAATCGCATGAACATGCTCTTTGCGCTCAATCGCTGGCTCACAAATATCAAGCAGCTTCGTCATATCCAAAGAGCGATCCAAGCCGTGATCTTGCTGCATTTGGCAGAAGCGACCGACTTCTTCGCCCATATCTGGTTGGTGCAGCAGCGGCGTAAGATCGACGCCTTTGGCTTTCCAATGCTCGACCGCTGGCTTGGACTCCAAGATATCGGTACGTCCAACCATCTCTTCAATTGTGCGGAAGCCAAGCTCCGCCATCATCTCACGCACATCATTGGCGATGAAGGTCATGAAGTTCACAACATGCTGCGGCTCTCCAGCAAATTTCTTGCGAAGCTCCGGATTTTGCGTAGCAACCCCAACCGGACAAGTGTCCAAGTGGCAGACGCGCATCATCACGCAGCCTATTGTAATTAGTGGAGTCGTTGCGAAGCCGAACTCCTCGGCACCGAGCAAAGCAGCTACGACCACGTCGCGCCCAGTCATCAGCTTGCCATCCGTCTCAACGACGATACGGCTGCGCAGGTTGTTCAGCACGAGTGTCTGATGCGTCTCCGCCAGACCGAGCTCCCACGGCAGTCCCGCGTGACGAATACTCGTCTGCGGTGACGCGCCTGTGCCTCCGTCGTAGCCGGAGATGAGGACTACGTCCGCTTTCCCTTTGGCTACGCCGGCAGCGATCGTGCCAACACCGACTTCGGATACCAGCTTAACGCTGATCCGTGCCCGCGGGTTGGCATTCTTGAGATCGTGGATCAGCTCAGCGAGATCCTCGATCGAATAAATATCATGATGCGGCGGCGGCGAAATCAAGCCTACGCCTGGCGTAACTCCGCGAACCTCGGCTACCCAAGGGTATACCTTGGTTCCCGGGAGTTGGCCGCCCTCGCCGGGCTTCGCGCCCTGCGCCATCTTGATCTGAATCTCGTCAGCGTTGACGAGATAGTGGCTCGTGACGCCGAAGCGGCCGGACGCCACCTGCTTAATGGCACTGCGGCGAAGATCGCCGTTCGCATCTGGCGTGAAACGCTCCGGATGCTCGCCGCCTTCGCCGGTGTTGCTCTTGCCGCCGATGCGGTTCATCGCGATCGCGATCGTTTCATGCGCTTCTTTGGAGATGGAGCCGTAGGACATGGCTCCTGTCTTGAAGCGCTTGAAGATCGACTCGATCGGTTCCACCTCTTCGATCGGAATCGGTGTGCGTCCTGCTTTGAAGCTCAGCAGTCCGCGTAGAGCCATATATTTCTCGTCTTCACGTTTGACGAGTTTGGAGAAATTTTTATACTGAGCATAGTTGTTCGTGCGAACAGCAGATTGCAAAGCATGCACAGTTTCTGGCGTATAGATGTGATCTTCCCCATCTCTGCGCCATTGCAAGTCGCCACCTGTATCCAGCACGCGATCGCGTCCTTCTTGTTCAGAGAACGCACGGCTGTGACGCATCAAGGCTTCCTTCGCAACCATTTCGATACCAATACCACCCACTGGGGTATACGTCCAAGTGAAGTAGCTATCTACCAACTCTTGGCTCAAGCCAATCGCTTCGAAAATTTGCGCCCCGCGATAGCTCTGAATGGTGGAAATACCCATTTTCGCTAACACTTTGACTACACCTTTCGTCACCGCTTTGATGTAGTTATAGATCGCCTTCTCATGATCAACACCAACTAGCTGCTTACGCTGAATCATGTCATCTAGCGTTTCTAACGCCAGATAAGGGTTGATCGCGCCTGCGCCATAGCCGAGCAATAGGGCAAAATGGTGCACTTCACGCGGCTCACCAGACTCGACAAGCAAGCTGACTTTCGTCCGAGTGCCTTGACGGATCAAATGGTGATGTAAGCCCGACGTTGCCAAAAGTGCTGGAATCGGCGCGTTTACGCTATCTACACCACGGTCGGACAGAATGAGCAGCGTTGCTCCATCGACAATGGCTTGATCTGCTGCCGTGTACAAGGACTGCATAGCACTCTCGAGGCCCGCTGTGCCTGCTGATGCTTCGAAAAGCGTCGGCAAGGTGACCGTTTTGAAACCATCACGCTGAATATGACGCAGCTTCGCCAACTCATCGTTGGAGAGGAACGGCGACTTCAAACGAATTTGACGACAGCTCTCTGGCTCCGGCTTAATCAGGTTGCGCTCTGGCCCAATCGTGGTGCCCTGCGCCGTAATAATTTCTTCAAAGTTCGCATCAATTGGCGGGTTCGTTACTTGTGCGAATAATTGTTTAAAATAGTTATAAAGCAGCTGCGGACGATCCGAAAGCACTGCCAATGGCGCATCCGTACCCATGGAACCGATCGGATCCACACCTGTTTTGCCCATAGGCTCAAGGGTCTTACGCAATTGTTCGAAGGTATAGCCAAAAGCTTGCTGGCGCTGCAGAATCGTATCATGGTCAGAGCTAAGTACAATTGGGGCCTCTTCCAGATCCTCTAAAGAAACGAGATGCTCATTCAACCAATCGCGATACGGCTGCTCGCTAGCGATGCTTCTCTTGATTTCTTCATCCGTCACGATACGACCTTCTACCGTATCGACAAGCAGCATACGTCCCGGCCTCAGACGGTCTTTGTACAAAATACGCTCAGGCTCGATATCCAACACACCAACCTCAGAAGCAAGCACGATGAAATCGTCCGTCGTTACATAATAACGAGAAGGACGCAAACCGTTACGATCAAGAATCGCTCCGATTTGACTGCCATCTGTGAAAGCAATCGCTGCAGGACCATCCCACGGCTCCATCAAGGTGCTGTGATACTCGTAGAACGCCTTTTTATCATCATCCATACCTTCATGTTTGGACCAAGGCTCGGGTACCATCATCATGGCGGCATGCGGCAATGAACGACCTGAAAGCATCAGGAACTCTAGGGTATTATCAAACATTTGGGAATCGGAACCATCGGTATCAATAACAGGAAGAATGCGCCCAAAATCTTCACCAAATAATTCAGAGTCACACATCGCTTGACGTGCATGCATCCAGTTGACGTTACCACGAAGTGTATTGATCTCACCATTATGAATCAAATAACGGTACGGATGCGCACGTTCCCAGCTTGGAAACGTGTTGGTGCTGAAACGGGAGTGAACAAGCGCTAAGGCAGATTCTACCTTCTCATCTTGCAACTCCACGTAATACGCATCCACCTGCTCAGGTGTTAACATCCCTTTATATACAATCGTCCTGCTAGACAAGCTAGAATAGTAAAATTGCGATCCCGGATGGGATATTTTGATAGCGTTTTCAGATAATTTACGAATAATGTATAGCTTGCGCTCAAAATCAAGATTTGTCGCAGTATCCGCGCTTTGACCAATAAACACCTGACGAACATACGGTTCAGCGGATATTGCAGAATCGCCTAACGAACTGTTATTGGTTGGAACGGTTCTCCATCCTAGAAATTGTTGCCCTTCTTGTTTGACTATTCGCTCAATGGTACTTTCGCAAGCTTGACGTGCCTCTAATTCTTGCGGTAAATACACCATACCTACGCCATAACTGCCGGAAATTGGAAGTTTAATGTTCTCTTGTTCACATGCGGATTGAAAATACGCGTCTGGAATTTGCATTAAAATGCCTGCGCCATCTCCCGTATTCTGTTCACAACCTTGCCCGCCGCGATGATCCAAATTACAAAGTACACGAAGCGCTTGCTTGACGATGGCATGAGATTTGACACCCTTGATATTGGCAACAAAGCCTATACCACAAGCATCATGCTCATTCCTCGGATCGTACAATCCCTGTTTGGGAGGTAATCCATTAATAGTCATGTTGTGCAACCTTTCTTCCCTCGTTTTCGCTGGACTTTGTTAAACGCATGCTGCTTTAAAGTACTAAAAAGTAAAAATTCAATGCTTCATATTTCGACTACATCCGCAATAAGTAGAGGAAATATTCTCAATATTTTTTCTATTATATTAACACTTGGTTTCCTATAGTTCAATTTAAAAATATTTAAATTGAAAAGGTTTTCATTTTAATAGAATCACCAGTTGGATCATAGTGTATAGGCACGATAAATGTTCGCATTTCCTATATAAATACGACTGGGTGTGCATGTGATAGCAAACTTTCTATGTTTCATGCTATGATAGCTAATACCGCTAGAACATACATCCAGATCCCACATCTTAGGAGGAGCTCTGTTTGAGTATACAGCATACTTTTGGGGACGGCATGATTACTGAGCCTCTTTATCAATGGCAGCTAGAAGCTCATCCGGTTGAAATTGAGCTTTTCCGCTCAAAGCCGGTACGCCGCCTGAAGTTTTTACATCATTTCGGAGCCTCGGCTCTATTTTCACCACTTACACATTCACGATTCGAACATACGGTTGGCGTTTGGTCACTCATGGCTCACTTTTGCCCAGAAGATCCTCATCTGCGCATTGCGGCACTGCTCCATGATATCGGGCACCTGCCTTTCTCCCATGCGGTTGAGCGGACACTTGGGTATAATCATCACCGTCAGACCGAACAGTTAATCGGGCAAGGCATCATCGCCGATATTCTGATCAAGCACGGCATTTCGCCGCGGGCCATTATTGATCTTTTGAAACAAGAAACACCGCTAACGAACAAATCCACGGTTCTTGGACTCGACCACTTGGATAGCTTCCTGCGCGATACTTACTATGCGGGTCGTCAGACGCTGCCGCCTTCGGAAATAGTGAAAGGACTTCGCTTACGCGGACCCTACATAGAAGCGAATGAGGCTTCAGCCACGGCACTTATTGATGCGATTGTTGAAGAACATCGACTTATCCTGCACCCACAGTTTCTAGCTATGGATGCGCTGCTGGCGAAAGCAACGGCACATCATTGCGAGGCAAATCCAGGCATGAAGGATCGAATCCCCGCACTCATGGATCATGAGTTGATTCAGGAGCTGCTGCAGAGCAATAATGAAACGGCTCGCGAAACGATCCATGTGCTCATGTATGAGCCTCATCGCATTCAAATTACACAAGAACCCGTACGAGGCAGCATCGAGGTCAAGATCGGGAAGGTTTACAGAAAACAACCGCTAATTGGCGAAAAACTCGCCTCTGAAGTTAGCTTTCAAGCTGCTGTGAAGCTGGCTGAACTGGATAGCATGGCCGCAACTTATTTTTTCACCATATAAACATCCGCAGAAGGGACTGTCCCAGCTTGGCAAAATTGTACTTTCGTTATGGCACAATGAATAGCGGTAAATCGATTGAAGTCTTACGCGTAGCTCATAATTATGAGGAACAGGGCAAAAAAGTACTTCTCCTCACTTCCGTTATGGATGATCGCTTCGGTGTTGGTAAAGTCGCTTCCCGCATCGGTATGCAAAAAGGAGCTATCGTCGTAGACGAACATTTGGATATGGTCGCTTTAGCGCAGACCGAGCGTCCGAATTGCATTTTGGTCGACGAGGCTCAGTTCTTGAACAAAGCCCAAGTCTCTCAGTTGATTGAAGTCGTCGATGAACTGGATATTCCCGTTATCGCTTACGGGCTTCGCGCTGATTTCATGGGACAATTATTTGAAGGCAGCAATGCACTTTTGGCTGTGGCGGATACGATCGAAGAAATTAAAACCGTTTGTTGGTATTGTGATAAAAAGGCAATCATGAACATGCGTTGCAAAGACGGCGTTCCTATCTTCCATGGTGAGCAGATCCAGATCGGCGGGAATGAAAGCTACGTTCCAGTATGTCGTAAATGCTATGCATCTAAGAAAAAAACAGATCGCACCTAGGATAGATATGATTTATAAAGAAAGGTGAGTTCCTTGCGTAAAAAACGGATTTTGCTATTATCTGAGGGCTTTGGGAAAGGACATACACAAGCTGCTCATGCGCTGGCCGGCGAGCTTCGGCAATCCTCGTCAGACATGATTACCCGCGTGATTGAGCTTGGCGCTTTTTTGCATCCTACCTTAGCACCCTGGGTCTTCTCGGCATACCGCCGCACGGTAACATCACAACCCAGACTGTACGGTATGCTCTATCGACATCACTATGATAAAAGGCCGAGTCGTGTAGCCAGTCTCGTGTTGCATCGCATCTTTTATTCACGAACGAGAGCCGTTATCAAGCAGTTGAAACCTGATTTAATCGTCTGTACACATCCATTCCCAAGCATCATTGTCTCTAGGTTAAAGCGCGAGGGACTGGATATCCCTCTCTTCACTGTAATCACCGATTACGATGTTCATGGAACGTGGATAGACTCAGCAGTAGACAAATATTTGGTATCCACGCCTCTTGTGAGAGAGCGTCTCATGCATTGTGGCGTTCAGGACAAGCGCATTGAGGTGACTGGTATTCCGGTTCATCCTAATTTCCGCAAGGCCCATAGCAAAGAACATATTCGTCAAGAATTTGGTCTCAAAGCTATGCCTACCGTCATGGTCATGGGTGGTGGCTGGGGTGTTTTTAAGAAAGAGGAAAAAGAAGAGATGCTGACTTATTTAGCGAGCTGGAGTAAGGATATTCAGCTGCTGATCTGTCTAGGCACGAATGAGAAAGCACGACTCCAGCTGCTGGAGGAGGATGTCTTCCGTCAGCCGAACATCCATCTGATTGGCTATACCACCGAAATTAGCAAACTTATGGATATCGCCGATCTGTTGATTACGAAGCCAGGCGGGATGACCTGCACAGAGGCAATGGCCAAGGGTATTCCCATGCTGTTCTACAGCCCGATTCCAGGGCAAGAAGAGAAAAATTGCACCTATTTCCAGGAAAATGGCTACGGACAGCGCATCACATCGGTCGCGATGATTGACCACTGGTTTAAACTGCTGCTCGAGCAATATCCCGAGCTTGCAAAGCGGAGAACGGACATCCGTGAAGAACAGAATGAGGAAAATCAAAGCTGTGCAACAGCGATCATTGCGTACCTGGAGCAGTCGGATAAGCGTTCCTATATTCAGGCATCATCAAAAACACCGCTCATACAATGGTAGTATCCATTGTAAGGGCGGTGTTTTGTTATGAATCCCATTCACCGATTCGGCAAGCAAGCTATTTTTGCTTATTTAATGATCTGGTTTGTTGGCAGCCTGTGGATGATGGCCGTGCTTGGCAGCAGTTCTTTTGAACGCAAAATACTGGGCGTTGATTTCGTCCTCTTTCATGAGTATGCTTGCTTCGGCTTTGCAGGAGCGCTTGGTGGTGCGCTATATGGTTTGCGCATGTTTCATGAGCATTATCAAGAGCTCACCACGCAGTGGATCTACTGGTACCTCATGCGGCCTATTCTGTGCTTCGGCTCTGCCATTATCACGATTATCCTATTCGCGAGCGGCATTATGCTGCTGGAAGTTGGCGACTCGATGTCAGCGCGTATCAGCATAGCCTTTCTGACTGGTTACGGCTACGGAAAGTTCATGGAGAAGCTGCGTGATTTAACATCGACGTTCTTCAACGGGAAAAATACGAATGGAACGAACGGGAATGGGAATGGAAACGGGAGTGATACGCCTACGAAGTGAGTGGGTTTGTGTTGAGTGAGTGAATGAGTGAGTGAATGAATGGCAGACCTAACTTTCGTTGCGGAGTGCTGGCTGGCGGGAAGTCACGATCTTCACCCGACGCGAATAACTGGAAAACCTCCATCTATTTTCTTCAAAATTCATTCGGAATTGGATTTAGATGGAAAAACTACATCTAATTTCATCGAATTCGAGCATTCCCACTACTTCCGGCTCATTTAGCTGTAGGAAATCCATCTAATCGCTGAAAACACGGAAATTCGACTGAAATAGATGGAGGAAATCCATCTAATCTGCTGCCGCGGTGAGTTTGGGTTGGCGTATGCTGACGGTGAAGGTKGTGCGTGTTACGGCAAATGGTGCGGTGTGTGATGGCGTGGAGAGTAGCTGGGTGTGGTCCGGGGTGCGATATGTGTGCGTCTTACGGCGGCAATTTGTGCAAAGTGTGATTAGTATGGTGAGTGGATAAGTGTGGTCCAGGGTGCGATAGTTGTGTGCGTCTTACAGCAATTGGTGCGAAGTGTGATAGGTATGGCGAGTAGCTGGTGTGGTTCGTGTGCTGTGTCGTGCAAGTAGCTAGCTGCATGAAAAAAATGCCACCGCGCGAAGACAGCCGCGGTGGCATTTCGTTTAAGGTGCATCGAAGGTATGCACCTTGTTCCAGTTCACACCACCGCTGCGGGTGGTGTACATGACACTCGGCTGCTCATTATCATTCGTGATGAGCCAGCCGCTATTCGCGTCTGCCATACCGAGCAGCAGATCGCCGTACCCCGTGAACGACTCCGTGCCGTTCACCCAGGTCTTGCCGCCGTCCTTCGTCCAGCCGACGGAGTTCGGCTTGTCGCATGCCGGGCAGCTGCCGCCCATGAAGGCTACGTCGGTGTTCACGACGTAGAGAGGGCCGGGCTTCGAGCCCGTGTTCTTCGGCCCCGTCGTATCCCCCATAGGGAATCCAGGGGCCGGTCCTCCACCTGCCGTGCTGTTCACCAGCACGGTCTGCCAGGTCTTCCCGCCGTCTTTGGTGTGAAACAGCGAATACGAGGTTTGTGTCATCCCCGATTCCCCAATCAGCTCGATCCACGCGTCATCCACGCCAGCGGAGCGAATGACGGTTCCTGTTAATGTCGCGACGGTTGGACGTGACATCACAGATTTCCAATTTTGCCCGCCATCCTGCGTGCGCAGCACTTCGATTTTATCCTGAGCTTGTCGAACAGCCCAGCCATTCTTATTATCATGAAAATAGGCATCCCCTTTGATACCTTCAGGAACTGGAAGCTTCGCCCATTTGACACCACCATCTACGGTATGTGCATTGCCGCTAAAAGCTTCCTGCTTCGACACGAAATGGAGGAACCCTTGATTGGGAACGGTACCGACTGTCGACCATTTGGTTCCGCCATCCTGCGTACTAAACAGCTTCCCCGTTTCTTTCTCTGTTGCCCACGCATCCTGATCATTCAAGGCAAATAGCTGCCCTACCTCACCAATGCCCGTGTACTGCACCTTCCACTTCCCGCCACCGTCATCGGTATGAGCGATCCACCCTTTGCCGCCAATCCAGCCCTTTTGAGCATCAGCCAGCCTTAGGGCAGTTACCCCTTTCATAAGAGCCGTTGAGCCCTCACTGCCTTTGGTCGGTACGGTTGTCGGTTCTGCGCTAGGAGTCGCAGGAGTTGCCGTTGGCTCCACCTTCGCCACTGTACTCGATATCGGTGATTCTGAAACCGTTACTTGACCACTCGCCTGTCCGGAAGATTTACACCCTGTTAAGGCAAGACTTGTTATCGCTAACAGCAGCAGCGTTCTTTTTAACATCATACATCATGCTCCCTTCACTTACTTGTGTAGTTGATATTTCATAGACGTTACTTAGGAGAGAAAAGTTGATCTACATCCTTACCATCTTCCCCCATTTTCGAGAAATTAGGCATGACTCACCCCTCTGAGGAATACAATCGTAAACAAGAAGGGGGACATAGTTACGGAAAGTGAGGAGGATCTGTTGAAATTCATTTGGGGCAAAAAGGAACTCACCTTCATGATCATTCCGGGTGCCAACCGCCATACCGTAAGATTCAAGCTTCCGCACAGTAGTCTGTATATTGTGCCTAGTGTGATCCTGCTTGTGCTGATCGGTTTCTTTGTGACGATTTACTTAATGAATACCCTGTCCCATCAAACTCAAAACAGCATGAAACAAGCTTTCGATGGACAAGAACGTCAGTTGGTTGATCAAATTACACATCAAACAAGTGAAATTGAACAGCTGCAAATTGATTTGATTGACCTTGCTCAGCAGGCCGATGAATTCAAGGTAAAGCTAGAGGAAATTAAGAAAATAGATCATGTGATAGAACTCATGAGTCAACCAGAAACCGTAAACGGGACAAGCAAAAAAGTAGCAAGCACCCCGAGCACTAAGCCAGTGAATGGAACGAATGTTGATGTTGGCGGCAGCGATGTACCTATCACTACGGATGATGTTTCTACCCTCGTTAGCAACACGAAGCAAGGGCTTTTTTCATTAGTTGGCGATATTAATGCACTCCTCGTCAATCTCAATGAATCCGAAGCCAAAATTAAAGAAGCTGAGCACTTGCGCAGTATTACGCCTACACTATGGCCCATCGCCTCGCACAGCATTACCTCTGGCTTCGGCATCCGCATAGATCCTTTTACATACAAGCCCTCCATGCATACAGGCTATGATATCGACGGTGAGTACAATGATCCCGTCTACGTAACGGCCGCAGGTAAAGTTATTGCTGCGGGCTTTGATGGCGAGCTTGGCAACTATATTATTGTTGATCACGGCAGGGGCATTGAAACGGAGTATATGCATTTGAATAAAATATTGGTAAAACGCGGAGAATCTGTAACAAAAGGTCAGCAAATCGGTCTTGTTGGTTCTACTGGACGCAGCACGGGCTCCCATCTTCATTATGAAGTTCATAAAAACGGTATCCAAATTGACCCTAAACCTTATCTCATTTCAGATCGAAAGGATGAACGCAAATGATTGGAAGCTCGAAGTTGAAACGAATCGATACGAAAACAACAGACACATTAATTGGAGCTAGTACGATCTGTGAAGGTAAAATCATGACCGAAGCTAGTCTTCGTATTGAGGGTCAAATGAACGGTGACATTGAATGTGCCGGTGACGTCACGATTGGTGAGAACGCTGTCGTTCAATCGAATATCCACGCCCGCGATGTGATCGTAGCCGGCAAAGTGAAAGGCAACATTTATACCAAGGGCAAACTAATCGTGACAAGCTCTGGGGTCTTGATTGGGAATATTGATGTGCGGTCCGTCATTATCGAGGAGGGCGGCATTTTCCAGGGAAGTAGTGCGATGAATGCAGCTGCAGTACAAAATGAGAAAACCGGAGGCGGCAAGGTCATCGATGCCAAGGCGCATAAGCAACAAAAAAGCGAACAACAAGCTGCTTCTGGTGGAAATTAGAGCAGCTTTATATACAAAGAGCTCGTCTTCATCCGCTGGCGGCGGGTGCGACGAGCTCTTTCTCATTTCCCAGCTTTCACTTCGGCCAGCATAGAAAGATCCACAAACCGGCTAAGATCCAGCTCCTCTGGCGTAATACCTTTGATGTATCTAGCGCCGATAGACACCTTCGCCATCTCTTCCATCACTTTGACATCCACGTCAGTGGTCAGCTTGAGGCGGCTAAGAGAAGCTTTAATCAAGCTTTTATCCATACCTTTACCACTATATTGCTTCAACTGATTGTTGATCAGATCATAAGCTTGCTCGGGACTATTTTGAATGAACGCGATGCCGTCCAGATTCGCCTTAATTGCGCCCTTCACAATATCACGATGCTTGGCGATAAACGAATCGCTGGCCACCATAATCACCGTTGGATAGTCGCCATTGTTGGGCGGGATCGCCTGCCAATCGGCAACGACTTTACCGAGCCCAGCCTTCTCAATCTGCGTTCCCCAGGGCTCAGGGACTAAAGCTGCATCGATTTCTTTCTGACGAAAAGAGATCAGCGTATCTGCTGGAGAGCGGACGATGAGATGCGCATTCTCCATGCCTCTGCCTAGCGAAATGCCTGCTTGCTGAAGCAGCAAACGCAGCGAAATTTCATTCGTATTCCCCTTGGCAGGGATCGCGATGGTTTTATCTCGCAAGTCTGCGGTCGTCTGTATGCCTGCGTCCGATCTCGCAACCAGCACGGCACCGCCGTTATTGGATCCGGAGACTACGCGGAAATTACCGCTTTTCAAGAAAAAAGTCGTCGCAGGTCCTGGACCTACGAATCCTACATCGATATCCCCCGTTGCCATCGCTATGGACAGATCGGAACCGTTATCGAAAGGTGTCACTTCGATCTTCACTTCGTCGCCCCATTCGCGGGCAAAGTAACCTTTTTCCAGCGCGATGTAGGCGGCGGCATGGGTCACATTTTTGAACACACCAACTCGAACGACTTGTGGCTTACCGGATGCTGTCAGCTTTTCCTCACAGGCACTCAGGAGTGTTATAGCGAGGAGTAACAGCAGAAGTACTTTAATGCGCCTTGTCATCACGCCCACTCCCCTACGACTTGGAGCCAGCGAGGCCGTAGCGCTCTAGCACTTTATCTTCTAGTTTTTTGAAACAGAAATGGTCTGAAACCGTGCCTAGCACAGCAATAATAATGACGATACAGAGCATGAGAGAGGTGTCCCCGAGATTTCGTCCATCCTGTAAAAGCTGACCTAACCCCGCGCCCTTGGCAATCAACTCACCCGCAACAAGAGCCCGCCAAGCAAATGCCCATGCTGTACGTACACCGTTGATCAAATGAGGGAAAGCAGCCGGAATCATAACCTGAAGGAACAGGTTAAAGCCATTCCCCGTCCCCATCGTCTGAGCGGCGCGCAAATAAATCGGCGGGATATTCTTAATCCCTGTACGGCTTGCCAAAGCCATCGTCCAAGTAGCCCCGAGTGTTGTGATGAAAATAACGGAAGATTCGTTAAGTCCGAACCATATAATTGCAAAAGGCAGCCAAGCGATACTCGGAATCGTCTGCAAAGAAACGACTAGGAAGCCTAACGTGTCATCGAGCAAACGATATCTAGCAAAGAGAAAACCAAGCGTTGTCCCTATCGCGAGTGACAAAGCAAAGGAAATGAGCAGCCGCAGCATACTTGCTCCAGCAGCTTGCAGCAGCTCCCCATGCACGATACCGTCATAGAAAGCTTGCAGTGTCTGGGAGACCGACGGAAATTTCCAACCCCAGCCGAAAATCCTATATCCCGCCTCCCAAGCTATCAGAAGCAGTACCAGAAAAATCGTTCTTCTTAATGCTGTACTCATCGCCAGTCTCCTCTCTCACAACTTTCTCCAGCTCATCCGCCAGTGCGTCCATAATCAACGCCTCCATATGATGGAGCACGGAATCTGCGCTGTCGCGAGGTCTCGCTGCTTTGACAGAGAACTCCTTCTTGATCGTGCCGGGACGTGTGGACATCACCAGAACCCGATCCGACAGGATGACTGCTTCGCGAATATTGTGGGTAATGAAGAGAATTGTTTTGCGCGTACGCATCCATATTTCTTCCAATTCTTTATGCAAAATAAGGCGTGTTTGCTCATCTAATGCCGCAAAAGGCTCATCCATCAGCAAAATTTCCGGGTCCATCGCGAGCGCTCTGGCAATCGCTGCCCGCTGTTTCATTCCACCTGACAGCTCATGCGGATATCGATCCGCGAAGCGGCTTAGATGCACAGATTTGATCTGCTCCATCGCCATCTCGTGGCGCTCTTTCTTGGGGATTCCCTTCTGCCTAAGGCCAAAAGCCACATTGTCTAACACCGTCAGCCATGGGAAAAGACCATGCTCCTGAAACACGACGACACGGTCCGCTCCAGCACCTGTTACCTTTTTCCCATTAACCTGAATGATGCCTTCAGACTGCGTATCAAAGCCAGCAACAAGGTTCAGAACCGTCGATTTCCCACAGCCTGAAGGGCCGAGCAGGGAGACGAACTCCCCTTTTTTTATCGTCAATGTGATGTCATCCAACGCTTTATAACTGCCGCCGATGCGCTGAACGAACGTCTTGCTGACTCCCTTAATCTCGATCAAGCTCTCTCATCCCCCTGCGAAGCAAACGTATAAACACTCATACTTTCAAATCGATTAGAATAACATTTTCAAGCCTGCCAAGCCTAACCCAATGATGAATCCGCAAATCGCACCATTCACCCGAATCCATTGTAGATCGCTGCCGATCTTCTCTTCCATGAGCACCGTCAACTTCTCGTTGTCGAGTTTGTCTAGGTTCTCTTTCACCAGTTGGCCGATTTTACTGTGATTTTGTTCTACGTAGGACGCGATCTGCTCTTGAATCCAGTCTTCACCCTTGTGCAGCATATCGGGGTTTTGACGAATGGATGTAAGCATTTTGCGTATAATGGGCACTACATGTTGAGGAACAAAATCCGGCTCATCGATGAAGGCTTCCGCTTTTTCTTTTAGTTTTGTAAGTAACAGCGCTAGCTTCTCATCCAGGTCGAACAACTCAGGAAGCTTTGTTTTCAGTTTTTCTAGCTCTGCTAGCAGCTGTGGATTACGCTCTAACTTGTGCAATTCGTTCCGGATAAAAGTAAGCACAGATTCTCGGCGCGGATGGTTTTTCGTACGCATTTGTTCGATATAGCTGAGTACGAAATTCTGGATAATACCGCCAATTTTCTCCTCGTTAACCATACCAATAAACGCATTCACGGCAAAAGCTATGAAGCCATTGGACTGCAAACCTTCAAATGCTTTGATCGCCATTGCTCCCAGCTGATCACGCGTATCCGATTTGATTGCCCATGCCGCCGCTTTGTCTAGGACAAAATCGAACGTTTTACCGTCGTATCCGCCATCTTCGATGCTGTCCACAACGGTGCGTACGAGTCGGCTTGTATCAACGTCTTGGAGCGCTTTATGAATTTCCTCTGCTAAGAGAGGAGTTAATTTCTCTAGGTCAATCGCTTGAAGCGCTTGTTTCGCTAGCGCCGTGAGCCCTTTGTGCAAGGACGCATTGTCCAGCTGCTTGTCTGCCAGCTCTAGGCCGCGCTCCAAGAAACGGATTTGCTGCAGGCGCGCACGAATGGTTTCTTTGGACAGCAGTTCATTCTGTACCGTGGAGACGAGCGCCTTCGTGATCTTCTCCCGATTGTTCGGCAGCAGCGCCGTATGTGKGATGGGAATACCTAGCGGATGACGGAAAAGGGCGCTAACTGCGAACCAGTCGGCCAAGCCGCCGACAACCCCTGCCTCGAACCCGCCTTGCAGGAATGTGCCCCACACCGTGGAGGACACAGCTGTTGGCAGCGTAGCCAGAAAGCCCGCACCCATTACACCAAGTGAAACCGTTGCTATATACTTTGCTTCTTTTTTCATCGTCATAACATCTCTTTCCTCGTGAGGTTGATAAATCATTCTTTTTATTTTATCACATATTGGAAAGAAACGTGGTAGCGGGTTGGAGAGGGAGGAAATTGGATGCAGATTGACCTCTGTTTAGCAAAGAAGTCGCATGTTGTGCAGCATCATTGCTGGGAATTAAAAAATCCCCTCCCGGTCGGCGATTGCCTTCTAGGAGAGGATGCTGTTTGACAAATAAGACTGCTTAATTAGCAGAAGCCGCTTGAATATCTTTAAACGCCCAGTGCTGCTCCGTTACATCTGACCATTTTGCTGCCGCGCCATATAATGGCTCTTGACCAAGCAGTTTGTTGATCATGATTACGGCTTCAGCACGAGTCAATCTCATCTCCGGACGGAACGTGCCATCCGCATAACCGTTGATAATTCCCGCTGCCTTTACTTGATGAATTGCCACTTGCGCCCAATGATCGACCACGTCTGCGAAGCTTCCACCGGCTGCGTCAGGCTTCACCGTCAACAGCTTGGATGCGATGCTCGCCATCTCCGCGCGCGTGATCGTTTGTTCTGGTCTGAAACTGCCATCTGGGTAGCCTGACATCAATCCCATTTTCGCCACTTGATCAATCGCTTCCTTTGCCCAATGTGTCGATTCTACGTCCGTGTAGGCGATGCCTGCTTGCGTTGTCGACTTATCGAATGCACGGGTCAATATCGTTGCCATTTCAGCTCGGGTGATGCTTCGTTCAGGTCCAAATGTGCCATCAGGATAACCTGACATATAAGCATTGCGCTGCTTGACCGGCGTTGCCAAAGTAGCGTTCCAACCCTTCATATGCACAATCGTAAATGTACTAAATTTGTTCACTGCGAAGCGAATGCCGAGTTCGCCGTTTTGGTCAAACTTTACAATCTCTCCTCGGACGAATTCTTTCGTGCCGTCGCTATGCTCAATGTAAATACCGAGATCGTTCTTCTGCTCATCGCTAAGCGCCACGTCGCCGAGCGGCAAGCTCAGGGTTACTGTGCGACCCTGCAGATTCGTTTCGATCGTCATCGGACGACCGATCACTTCGGCGCTGCCCAGTTCTGCGATTAGGAGCACGGCTTGCTTAGTTTTTGCACGTTGCTCGACTGCATCGTGCTCTTCTTTCTTTTTGATCGGTACAACGCGGAAGTAGGTATCATTGCCAAGCCCTTGTAGCGAGCTGCCAKGGATATCAATCCGCACGTTGCCCGTAACAACTTCGAGCCCTACGTTTGCCTTGGCTAATTGCTCTGTCGACGCTTTCGGGAGCTTCACATTCAATTCCGCAACCTCGTCCTTCTCATCGGGAATGACGATTTTGGCCGAGTTGGAGCCTGCTGCTGCGAGTTGAGCGATCGTATCGACCATTTGTTCAGAAGTCAAATTGACTTCATCTCGCTTCTGTCCGTTTGCATCTGGCGTGCGGTTGATGACAACTGCTATCACGATAGAACCGTCATCGCTTTTGCCACCCCCAACATGGATCGTTTCAGTCTGAGGACCAGTTACTGTATCATCACCGCTGCTTCCCGATACAGGTATTTGCAATTGAATAGAAGCTGTGAGAGGAACAGTCGTAACATTGCCTACCGCATCCTTCAACTCCATATATACCGTCTTTGCCCCATCTCCCGATGCAAGCAACCACGCTTTCGTTCCAGCTGCCGCCTCCCAGGAGCTCCAAGTTGCATTGTCATTGGAAAAACGCATCTGTACACTTCCTGAACCTGCTCCGTCGGAGCTGTATACCGCCAAAGTGACCGATGTTGTACTCGTTATGGCCGCTCCTCCGTTTATGCTGAGCGTCCCCGTCGGAGGCGTCATATCGAACGCTACGGTCCTGAACGCCATATCGCTTCCATAGGTCGTTCCCACAACGTTAGTGGCATAGGCTCGGAAATAGTACGTCGTATCAGGCATTAAGTTCACAAGGTCAAACGCATACACCTGTGGACTGCTTGCGCCGCTGATCGCAATGTTCCCCTCACTGCCATCCGGATTCGGAGTAGTTCCATATACTGCGCCATAAACCGTAATCGGACTACTGCCGACGCTAATGATTTCCGTTTGGATAATCGCTGAGGTCTCTGTCACATTGTTCGCTGCTCTTGTCTGTACTGCAGGGGCTGCAGGCACAATTATCCTGTTTACAGTAAAACTTGCCGTTTTCTCCGCGCCTGCCACATATTTTATTTTTACCAGAAGCTCTGCATCGCTTATATGATCTGGTAGAATACTGTCAATACCAAACGTAATGGTTTTATCTCCATTAACAATCATCGTTTGAAGAAATAAGGGCGCTTCCGTTGCAACGCCATCTTTCGTCACTGTAAACGTTCCGCTAAATGAGCTTTTCATAATGTCCGTAGGCAAATCGCCAAAGGTTACAGTTAATTTGCCGTTTTCAGGAATGACGGCTGTGGTCAAATCTGTTACCGTGATTGAGCGGACGGCATATTTGGTGTTGTCGGCTGACGATGTTGCTCTAATATCTGTTGTACCGATTCCAACAGCCGTAACAAGCCCATCTTCATTGACAGTTGCCACATTTTCATTGTCCGACGCCCATAGCAGCGTTTTAACAGAAGCATCGGCAGGTAGAACTTCGGCATGCAACTGCGCAGCCTCGCCAACTCCCATTACTTTGTCGGTTGTGTCCAAGACTACTGATTCCACTGGTTTCGGCGCGACAGCCAAGTGAATCGTCCACGTGTTTTGAAACTTGACCGCATTTATTTCCGGATTTACTTTAATAACAATTTGCGGGTCTGTCTGCTCAACCGTAATGTTATCGTCTTTGGCGATAACGCCCAGAGCCTTACGGTCAACAGTGACGGTTAGTTCTTTATTGCCATTCACTGTCGGGTTCATCACGGCTATTTTTAATGTATTGTCCGGATACTCCCGAACTATAACAGACGCTTCATCGCTGACAGTAACACCACCAGCGCTTGTTGTAGTCCGCACAAAGCTGTTAAGGGCCGTAATACCCAAAGCTTTATGCTTGACCGCTTGTAAATCCGCCGTATTGGACAGAACTTCGAATCCCGGGGATTCCGAATATGCCGCCACCTCTTGGGGATTCATACCAGGAAGAATGGCATATTCATAGGAAGCACCACTAGGGTTCGTTCCATGGTCAATATACATGGTCAAATAGTTATCTGTTACAGGTGTATCATCATAAAACATGGAAGGGTTATCGTTTATAGTCTTCCATGATTCCGTACGTGATTCTCTTAATACGTTTAAATTGGAGCTGTCTGGGAAGTAATAACCAATATCGGAACCCTCGACTCTTCCTTCAAGATAAGCCCAATTTGGATTTTCAACAGTTTCGCTATAGCCTAATGCAGAAGATTTGGTTTCCCCATCAACTACAAAGGTATTGCTTCCTGAAGAATTAAGCCTTCTGTTCTCTACAATCGTTTCTATAGCACGGCCTTTAGAACTTTTAATTCCCGCGCCAAGTGCAACAATTTCATTGTCAAAAACAAACCATGATTTTTTAGCTGTCAAATCCATGTCTTTGGCATTAGTACCTTTTGTATTATCCTGGAGGTCGGTTTTATCTAAGGCCATTCCTGCCACCGCATAATTATCCAGCTTTGAAGCGCCTGCCCATCTGATCTTGKGATTGACAGAGGAACCAGTTCCGCCTGTTCCCAGAATCTCGAGATGCTCTATAGGCTTTGTATCAACCGTAGTCCCGGGCAGCCTCTTATAGTCAACGGTAGCCCAGAAGTTTTCCGCATATTGCATTATGTCATTATTATACAGATATGTGAATCCATCGGATGTATGTACACCGCGTCTATTTTCCTGATTGCCCGCTTCAAATGACGCTACTCGATAATTATACATGGCCAAATCAAACAGATAGTCGTCTCTCTTCACTGTTGTACGAGCCATGCGATTAAAGGTGTATGCGCCTGTTACTTCTGCTTCCGGGGCGATAGACTCATCCTGCAGCACACTTTTAAATAATTGTCTGTCAAACAGGCTTGTCGTTTCCAACAGCTTCGGGTTTGCAAGCAAATGCGCCTTGGCAACAGCCTTAAAGTGGGTTGACAACGAACCGTTTATCGATTGGGCAAGCATAATCAGTGCTTTGACGTGTGAATTTGCGCTTTTTCCTCCAACAGCTTTGGTTTGCCTTGATGCTGAACGTCCCCAGGTTGAATACAACAGCATTCCCTTGTACATCTGAGGTAAATATGCGGTATCGACTGCCTCATATACGCGACTAACGTCGGCCTCGTTAGGCCCATAAGTCGAATCGCCGATCGTATACAAAATCTCGCTGATACCGCGAAGGCTTTCGGTACCATAGCTGTTCGTGTATGGAATGTTGCTGTGCTCAATGAACGAGCCGTCATAATAAATGCCAGTGCCGGTTGTAACAAGTTCAAGAACCTGGCTGTTCGCGTTAAGCAACTTGCTGGAGGCTTCTTTGATTCTAAGAGAATCTTTTGTTAATATGCCGTGCATCATAACGATTAAACTTTTGTCTACTCGATTGGCGGCGATAGCGTTGCCACCAGTTACAACTGTATCTGCTGTCGGCGAAAATACTTTCACCTTAGCCATATACTTGTCGATTTTCGCTTGCGGCAGGTAATCGTAGAGCAKCGTTACGATGTTGTTCACTTCCTTAGGCATGCCGATATCTCTTTCCCACCAGTTGGATATCGCCCATTTTGGACTCGTCGTGAACAAGTTACTGTCCATCCAATCTAAACCAAAAATAATGTCCCGATACAAGTCAGCATTATATTGGAGAGGCGATCCTTCCGTCACGTAAGCCACGGACATGTCTAACAGAAATTTGTAGTACGTTTGGAACTCTCTTGTGAGGTTGCCCATATCCGCATCTGTCCACAGCTGGGAGGAAGCGTTGGCGTTTTTGTTCATTTTCTCCCAGTACATTTGTCCTTTGGCTACTCTTTCATCAACTATGGCCTTGATTTCAGAATCGTTGATGTCATAGCCTATATAAAAAATGTAATCCGACCACCGTTTTCGCATACGGTCAAATTCATCCTCCGTATACGCGGTAACAGTGACCTGGCAATCGGCTGAATGCACCCCCGAAGTTGCCGTGATCGTTACGGTTCCCGTACCTTTGCTGAAAACCACGCCATCCCTCACAATGGCAACGCTTTCATCAGATGACGACCATAGGATTGGATCCGTTGCATTGAAGGGTATACGGGTAGCGTTGAGTACTAGATTCTTGCCTTTCGGAATCGTTGAGGCGGTTCTGTCAAGGCTAATCCCCGTTACATGACTGCTAGCCGTAATTACGCAAGTGGCTATCTTACTTGGATTTCCAACCGAAACTGCTGTAATTGTTGCGGTCCCATCTACTAAACCTTTCACCACGCCATTGTCATCAACCGAAATTATCGATGAATCGGAGCTAGACCATGTGACTGCTTTGTTAGAAGCGCTCGCAGGAGAGATCGTGGCGTTCAACTGGTGCTCGGTTCCTGTCAGCAAAGTAAGGGCTGATACATCCAAATTCACATTATCAACAGCCGTTGGGACAGGCTTAATCACGAGATTGTCCATCCAAAATTCGCCTGTGTTCCAAGGGGTGGTTTGTTTCTTACTTATTGCAAAAAGAAATTTAATACCGGCGATGTCGTTGTTGTTTGGCGCTGTGAAGGTTTTCGTATAGGTTTGCCAGGCCTGATTGGCGCCTATTGTAAAATGGTCAGTGCGACCAACCGTGCTGCTAGCTGTTCCGTCACTCTTCACAAACTCCGTCCGCACTATTACACTATCGGTGTTGGCGCCTGTTTTGATATCCACAGATATGGTGTATTTGCCGTTTGCAACCGCAGGCAAATCAGTGATTTTCTCTAGATAGCCGGCGGATTTATCATACTGCACATGTAGGGACTGGGTTCCTTGCGTTTTCTCGGTTGTATCATAGGTAGCTCTGGCATAATTGGGTGCGCCGTGGTTCAATCCAAGTTTCCACTCTTTTCCAACCGTAGCAGTCATCGGTCGACCTTGCACAAAAACAACAGTAGTGTCGGCTGGATTGATTTCGTCAGGCTCAAAGCCTGCTCCTTTCAAAATCATATTGTCTGTGTCAGCAGCTTGAGCAATCGGCTGCACGAAGTTAAAGCAACTGATCGCTATGACGATGCTGAGAAATATGGCTATACTTTTTTTAATTCGTCTCATAACTATAATCATTCCTCCTGTTATCCCGGTTCGTACACCTTTGGTTGCTTGTCATGCATTTATCCTACTAAGAACGCACTCCTTCGGACAATGACCAATTCTTGTGATAAACACTCCTTCAAGTAAAAAAAGAGAAGTCCTTGTGTAGCAAGGCTTCTCCATCTGTATAGTACGCTTTTTTAGTCATGATACTGACAGCTGATAATAATATTTGGGCATTCTAATCTTCATTCTCATTGCCTCTAAATTGCCCACTACAGGCTCTCCCTGTATAATCTTATCGCTCGCCTTCCCACTCCGCATAGAACTGCTGCAGGTATTGCTCCATGAAGCGATGCCGCTCCTCCGCGAGCTGCCTCGCGTAGGCCGTATTCATAAGCTCCTTCAGCTTGAGGAGCTTCTCGTAAAAGTGATTAATCGCGGTGTCGTTGMCCCCGCGATACTCCTCCACCGTCATGTGCTCGCGCGCGATGACGGAAGGATCATGAATCGGGCGGCCTTTCCAGCCCGAATAGGCAAACACGCGCGAGATGCCCACCGCGCCAATGGCATCCAACCGGTCGGCATCCTGCACGACCTGGCCCTCAAGCGTGCGCATTGGCGGCCGCGCGCCGCCCTTGAAAGACATCGTGCTGATAATCTCCAGCACGTGCTCCACCTGCGCCGCCGGCGTGCCGCTGGCGGCGAGCCATGCCTCCAGCTCGCGCTGCGCCGCGGCTGGATCGGCGTTCAGCTTCTCGTCGACGACGTCGTGAAGCAACGCCGCAAGCTCGCAGACGAAGCCATCAGCGCCCTCCTGGGCGGCTATACGCTTCGTCGTCTGCACCACGCGATAAATATGCCACCAATCGTGGCCACTGCTATCGCGCTCTAGCTTTTGCTTCACGAGCGTCTCCGCCGCGAGTAGTATCCGTTGTTGATCTACTTCGTGATCCATCATTTTTTCTTCTTCCTCTTCCCTTGTCCAGACTTTCCTTGTTCCAGCTTTTCCTGTTCAGACTTTCCTTGTTCCAGCTTCTCCTGTTCAGACTTCCCTTGTCCAAACGTTCCCTGTTCCTGCTGTTCATGTTCAGTATTTCTTTGTTCCGGATTATCTTCTTTAGCACTCTCGTCGCTCAAAGGCGCTCCGCCAGATACGCCCTCATCGAGATGTCCGAACTCTCCAGCGATCTCATGACCCGCATGGAGCTTAAGCGCAACCGCTTTGCCCTCATCCGTTTTCTTCGGTTCAGGCACTTTTCCATCTATCTGTTTTTGTATGATTTTCTTGAAATTTTTGCCGTATTTATCCTCAAGTTTCGTACCCATATCCTGCTGAAGCTCTTGTAACACGACACTACTGCAAAAATGATTATACAGCAACTCCACCATCGCAGGATGCTCGGTTATCATTGCTACGGCCTGATCTTCGGCGCCGCGCGTGCCAATAATCGCCAGTTTACGATCAATAAGTATCGCGAATTTACGTCCCTGCTGCCCCTTCAGACCCTCGCCCCGTTTACGTGCAAATGGGTAGAAACCAGTTCCCGCATCGCGCGTTGGCATGACGATGACACGCACGCCCTGTGCAGACACCTCGCGTATATCTTCCCTCAGCAGCTTCGCTTCCTCTGGAGACAGATCACAGAACGCCTCCTCCTTCGCTTTCCGCAGATCCGAACGGATACGTTCGATAACCTTGGTTTCACCCTCCAAGCTAAAATACTCAGACATATGCGTCTCTTGCTTGGGCAGATGCTCTTTCACATACCGGATGGAGGCTTGCAGCTCCGCTTCCATTCGCTCGCCGATTTCCTCAATCGGCACGCTTTGATAGACGGTTGGTTCACCATGACTCGTGAGCACTGCTCCCTTTTCAGCGAGCTTTTGTAAAGCTGCATATACGTTCGAACGCGATACGCCAAGCCCCTTGGCGATTTCATAGCCAGTTTGCGTGCCACTCACTGCTAGTACGTGCAGACACTTCGCTTCCAAATCCGTGAAGCCAAGGTTTTTCAAATGCTGTAGAACATTTTCCATGGCGCAGCCCCCCTCATATCTCTATTGTAGCATGATTAAATGCATAGTCGTACCGTTTCACAGTACGTCGATATTATAATTTTATATTGATAATGATAATCATTATCACATAATATGGTGGAAGTTAATGGATTGCTCGTGCTTGCACAGAATCCTGTTCTATCTGCTTGACGTCAGGTTGAATCAAGGAATTATATCCCCTATTAGGAGGCCCACCATGTCCAAAATTATTATCGTATACGCAAGCATGTCTGGAAATACAGAAGAACTCGCCGAGGCGATTGCAGCCGGCATTCAAGAGGCAGGGATTGAGCCTGTTCTCAAAAACGTCATGGATACAAACGCTAGTGAGCTCGAGAAGTATGAAGGGGTTCTGCTCGGAGCTTATACGTGGGGAGATGGCGATCTACCAGATGAGTATGAAGATTTCTACGACGAAATGGATGACATTAATCTGGAAGGACGCAAGTTCGGCGTATTCGGTTCTGCTGATTCCTCTTACACGTATTTTGGCAAAGCGGTGGATACACTCGAAGAGAAGCTAGCTGAGTTAGGCGCTGAGAAAGTATTTGACGGGTTAAAGGTTGAACTGAACCCTAGCAAAGATGAAAAAGCACTTTGTCGTGAGCTAGGACTTAAATTTGCAGCATCCCTAGGCGTTTCGATCTAGACAACAACCGTCAGGGGAATCGCCCTGACGGTCCTTTTAAGTTTGAGGATTATTAGATAGTTATGGCTCCGAATTCAGACGTAGTTCAATCCGGAGGTGCTTGGAAACGGAACGGGGAAAAGCTCAAGAATCTCTGACTGATGGTTTTCCGCCATTCCGCCCGTTTACCAACAAACCTACCAAACAAACAAATCATTTCCCTTTAATTTGAAAATAGCTTCCATAAAATAGTAATCCCCATAGATGATTGCCGTATGTCGCTCCGGATGGTGATACGCAGCCGAACCATTCATCAATATACAATCGGAGTCTGTTGTCCAGTCGCAACGCGATTGATCTAATGTTTTCAACAGCTTCAAAGCGGCTTTCATATACGCATCTTTTTCGTGCTCACCAACGACCTTCGCAATTTCAATGAGCCCGCATGCTGCAATTGCTGCTGCCGTGGAGTCCTCGTATTCAGGTTCTTTCGGTTGTCTGAAATCAATTGGAATGATGCCGTTGTCCGGAATGTTGGCCATAAAATAATGCGCAACACGCTTTGCCGTATGCAAATATTCTTCCTTCTGCGTATGCAGATAGCTCGAGATAAAGCCATACATAGCCCATGTCTGCCCTCGCGTCCAAGAGGAACCTCCTTCGTAGCCCTGGCCTCCGTAAGTTGCTGCCACACCGCCTTGAAACGGATCAAACTCAACAATGTGATTAACGGAACCGTCTGGTCTGATAAATGCGGTCATCGCTGTATCGGCATGCCTCATGGCAATTTGTTTGAACCGCGGATCTCTGCTTTCTTCGCTTGCCCAATACAAAAGCGGGAGATTCATCAGACAATCTACGATGGCCCAGCCCCGCGTATCTCCGCCTTCGTTGTCGTTCCATGCCCGGATAAAACCGCCAGCCAAATTAAAGCGCCCGGCAAGCAAGTTCGCAGCATGCATGGCTCTCTTATGAGATTCCGGTTGTCTGGTTACTTTATAATTCGCTACACTGGTTGGCAGCCACATAAATCCAACATCATGATGCAGCCCGTAATATTGACGGAAGCATTCATCCAGCGCATCTTCCGAGATATTAGCAATTTCCTTATAAGCTTCATTACCCGTTTCGTGGTACATAAGCCACATCATGCCGCCCCAAAACCCATTGGTCCACCAATTGATCCCGTCTGTGATCGAACCCCTAGGATTCTCTTCCATACGGTTGTCATGCGTGCCATTAATGGTTGTATAGGGAATCTTAGTTCTCGATTTATCGCTAACCCAGTCCATTTTCGTTGTAATTTTATCAATGACACTCTCTAACCATAGTTGATCGCTTGCCTGTAGCATACGTCTCCCAACTCTCTTCGTTTTTCTTTCAGTTTATTACGTATTCCAAGCAATTTCTTTGCGATTATTGGGAGATATATTGCGATTATTGTATCGCGGCATTATTATTGTAATTGTAAACAACAGAATGCGGTAATTCCCGGAAAGGAACACGTTGATGACGGATTCAAAGTATTATGAAATGTTAGAAGAAGATTTAATGACGTATCATTCCAATTCTACTTTCGTTCCCATTAATGACTTTCACTTTCATGAAAATTACGAAATATTTTTATTTTTGAATGGTGATATTCAATTATTTATCGATCAATTCTGCTATCCGCTGCAAAAAGGCAGTCTCGTTGTTATTAACAATCACGAGATCCATAAAATTCGCAATCTCTCGTCGCAGCCCTACGAGCGAATTACACTTCATTTTAAGCCGCAAATTGTTCTACCCTTTTGCTCATCCGAAACGAATTTGCTTTCCTGCTTTCAAAATCGCAAACCTGGCCTTAACAATATTGTCCAGCTTGGCGAGATGCAAATCGAAGCCTATCGATCCCTTGTGTCGAAATTAAGTGAAGTCCTGGGTCAAACTAAATATGGAAGTGATGTTCTTTCTTACGCCTATTTGATGCAAATTCTTGTTTTTACCAATGAGGTTTTCCGAGAAACGAATGCGCATATCCCAAGTATCACTTCGTCATTGATTCAATCTGTGATGAACTACATCGACACGAATCTGCTTAAGGAATTAACCTTAGATCACATAGCCAAAGAGTTATCCGTGGACAAGTTCCATCTAAGTCGTACGTTCAAGCATCAAACCGGCGGAACCGTTTATCGTTATATTTTATTAAAACGAGTGGCTCAGGCTAAACAGTTATTATCCACGGGACATTCTGTCTCTGACGCTTGCCATTTGTCAGGCTTTAATGACTATGCCAATTTTATTCGTACGTTTAAAAATATTACCAACATATCTCCCGGCCAATACGGGAAATCGACCTAACTCATTCCATTGGAGCGGAACAGCACCAGTATGTTGAAGAACAGCAGAAAAAGGACCGGAGGGCAGCTCAATCGCCACCTACGGTCCTTCTCTATCGGCCTACCCGCGCCGATCCCTACCTTTGTTACAGCGTCTCCACTTCAGCAAACTCAATATATTCCATCGACTTCAACTCATCATAGACCTCAGAAGCATATTTGCGATCGACGAACACGATGAAATTCAGCTCCTGCAGATCTTTGTTCAATTCTTTGATATGAACGCTTTTCATTTTGTAACCCTTGGCAATAATGGCTTTGATGATCGTCGTTAGGTTCCCATCATGGGAAACAATCAAACGGACGCGAAGATCCTTCATCGTCAGCGGTTTTGGACCAATTTTCTTAATAAAATAAGGTAAAACAATTACGCTGATGAGAATGAGCATGAGTCCGAAAAAGGCTTCCACGTAGAATCCAGCTCCAACAGCAATTCCAAGGCCCGCAGCTCCCCAAATCATAGCAGCCGTAGTCAAACCAATAATGACATCATTGTGCTTGCGAAGAATAACACCAGCGCCAAGAAAACCGATCCCGCTCACCACTTGCGCCGCCAGCCTCATGGGATCCATGACATGTAGTCCGGCTACGGCATATTTATTGGCCGATTCGATAGACACGATTGTTAATAAGCAGCTGCTTAAGCAAATGACCAGCGACGTCTTCAGTCCCAGCGGTTTATTCCTAATTTCCCGTTCCAATCCAATAATTAATCCAAAAATTGCAGAAATCCCAAGTTTCATTAAAATATGCAAATCTACAGTAAATTCCATCATCGTTGACTCCCCTAGTTAAGTAACCTTTACAATATCTTAACAAAGAGACGATGTAAATAACCATTTGTTAAATATGGCAATGTTTATGCGAACAACCAAAAAGCCCGAGATGAGTTAGGCAACTCCCCCAGGCTTAGCTAGTTAGATTCGGAAGCGATATCCTGCTCCCCATATAGTTTCAATATATTGTGGATTGGATGGATCCTGCTCCACTTTCTCTCGCAGCTTACGGATATGTACCGTCACTGTGGCAATCTCCCCCATGGCATCCATGCCCCACAACAGGTCAAACAATTGCTCCTTACTGTATACCCGATTGGGATTCATGGCAAGATKGGTCAGCAGATCGAATTCTTTGGTCGTAAACATGACCTCTCGATCATTCACGAACACGCGCCGCGCTGTTTTATCAATCATCAGTCCGCGAATGCGAACTTCATCGTTCTTCGACTCACGACGTCCCATTAACCGTTCGTACCGGGCCAAATGAGCCTTAACCCTAGCCACCAGCTCACTTGGGCTAAACGGTTTGATCATGTAATCATCGGCACCAAGGCCGAGTCCTCGTATCTTGTCGATGTCTTCCTTTTTAGCCGAAACCATGACGATTGGAATGTCTTTCACACTCCGAATACGTCGGCAAATTTCAAAGCCATCCATTATCGGAAGCATAAGATCGAGTATCACGAGATCATAATCGATCGACAGCGCCCGCTCAAGTCCACGTTCACCGCTCGTTTCAAGATCAACCTCGTACCCGTTAATTTCCAAATAATCACGTTCTAGCTCGGCAATGCTTTGTTCATCTTCTACGATCAAAATCCGACTCATGCTTCGCTTCCCTTCCCCTGATGGAGTGGTAAGGCCATAAACACGGTAGTGCCCAGCCCTAACACGCTTGTCGCACCAATGCGCCCGCTATGTTCTTCAATGATTTGCTTCGCAATTGCCAGTCCTAGCCCGCTGCCTCCTGTTGCCGTATTGCGCGAAGGATCTGCGCGGTAGAAACGATCAAAAATATGCGGAAGCGCCTCCTCCGAGATCCCCTGACCATTATCCTTGATTTGAATAACGGCGAATTCAGCCTGTCGCAACACGCTTAACGTAATCTTACAATTGCCTTCTTCACTGTATTTAACTGCATTCTCTATTATGTTTAAAAGCACACGTCTAAGCTTGTCGCGATCTGCTGTAACCAGTATCGGCTCTTGTGGCAGATCGGCAAGTGTAAACTGGACTCCTTTTTTCTCCATATCAAATTGCAATTCCTGCGCACAATCCTGCACGTAGTTCCCTAGATCGACGGTCTCGAATTGAAATGGAACTTTACCCAGATCCAACTTGGAAAATAGAAATAGCTCATCAATCAGCCGATCCATATCTGCCGCTTTGTTATAAATGGTTCGTATATATTTATCCAGCTTATCCGGCGAATTCGAAACACCATCCATGATGCCTTCGACATAGCCTTTGATCGCGGTGACTGGTGTTTTCAAATCATGGGAAATATTCGAGATAAGCTCTTTGCGATTCTCCTCGTATTGGAGCTGCAGCTCTACGGATTTCTTGAGTTTACGCCGCATTTCTTCAAATGCAACACTGAGCTCGCCAAGCTCATCTTTCCTGTGTGGAATAATTTCAAAGTCTAGATTTCCCTCTTTGATCTCTTCTGCTGCACGTTTAAGTGCTCGCAAGGGCCGAATAATGCTCCGCGAAACGAAGTACGTCAGCACGCCATTGGTAGCAATGAGGATGAAAATAAAAGTTAAGAATACCGTTTTTGAAAATTGGTGCAAGTATTTCTGAAAAGGACCGCCATCTAGAAACACGAATACCGTTCCTTTACTCTTATCAGAAAATAAGAAATCCTGCTGTCTAGTTATCAACAGAGAGCCTTGATTACGTTGAAATTTCCCTGGCGGCGTACCATAAAGTGGGAGCTGTGAGGTGTCCCCAGCTTCTCTATCCTTCAGATAGGATGATAAATACGTGATCGTTTGATCCTTCCGAATGATCAGTCCCATATTGATTTTGTGAAATTGCTCGTTCAAGTCCTCCACAAATTTCTCCTGAAGAAAGGCATCAGGGTCAGTTTCAATTTTGGCCTTTATATAAGCGACATTTTCCGCTTCCTGATCAATGACGCGCTTAATGGGATTGCCATGCGAAAAGTCGACATCAAAGCCGGATTTCAGGCTCCCGAAGGTGGCGACGCTGATAAGAATGACGGCTAGCCCAAAGAGCACAAGCGGTACAAGCAGCATGGCAATATAGGATAGGACTAGCCGTATGCGAATCGACATCGGGTTCAGAGCTCCTTTTTATCAAACAAATAATAACCTGCTGTAAAAAATAGTATACTGCACGCTGCCAAAAACATAAAGATCGAGAAGATCTTGCTCGTCACCATCGAACCGCCAACCMATAGCATATGCCAATCCATGTACGCTATTGGTGAGTAAGTTGCGAGTTGTGGGAGGAATAAATCGGCTACTTTGAATGCCAAGTATAGCAGGATACTGACCGTCAGCGCCGAGCTGCTGCTCGAGAAAAATTGTGCCAAACATACCGCGGCGATACTCAATGCAATCAGGGGGACGAAGGCAGCGCCGTAGGCGAGCAACCAGTTGCCGAGTGTCCCGATCCCACCGAAATGCTGAAATAGTAAAGCGGAGAACATCGATGCGACGAGGGCCACGACTAAATAGAGGGCAATATAGATCGCCAGCGCTAGCTGTTTGGATGCGAATACTTTAAAACGGGAGAGTGGTCGGGTAAGAATGTTTTTCATCGTCCGATCCCCCATCTCACCAGAGAACACATCCGCAGCTCCCATGAACACGAACAGAGGCAAGAAAATCGTTGTGAACAAGCCCAACATAACGATGGGAAAATCCTTCGCCGCGATCGCGCCAATGCCGATACCATTCTGGAATCTCGACAGCAGAATACCTGCTAGAATGGGCAATAGCAAGGTGACCGCTAGGAAGAAGATGGTTTTCTTTTTGTAGGCTAGTTTCAGCGTCTCATTCCAGACATTTGCTGTCAAAATACTAGGCATTGGCAGCAAGCCCCCTGACTTCTTTAATTTCCCGTAGGTAAGCGGCTTCCAAAGATGGGCTGCCTTCGATCAAATCAGAGACAAGTCCTTCACGGACGAGCTTTCCTTGATGGATGATGCCAATGCGATTGCACATCAGCTCCATTTCGTGGATGAGGTGGGAAGAGATTAAGAACGTGATCCGCTCTTCTCGTGCTAACCGTAGAATGATTTCTCGAATATGAACCATGCCCTCAATGTCGAGGCCGTTCGTCGGCTCATCGAGAATGAGAAGTTCTGGCTTTGAGAGCATCGCGGCCGCTAGTCCGAGCCTTTGCTTCATGCCCAGTGAGTAGCCTGCAACCTTTTCGTGCTGAAAAGGGGTTAAGTCCACGATCTCCAGCACTTCGTCTATTCGCTGCTTGCTCACACCTGGATACAACCGCCCCGCTTGTTCCAGATTTCTTCTGCCGCTCATGTAAGTGTAGGCTTCTGCCGTTTCGATCAACACGCCGACCTTCGCCATCGCTTGCTCGTACTGCGTTTTCACGTCGTAGCCGAACAGCTTCACCTGACCTTGCTGCGCCTGAGATAGGCCAGTCATGATCTTCATGACGGTTGTTTTCCCCGCTCCGTTTGGCCCAAAAAAACCATAGATATCACCACGCTGCACCGTCATATTGACTTGATGGATACCGCGGAGGTTCCTGAAAATTTTCGTTACATTGTTTAGTTGGGCGACGTGTTTCATGCCGTTCCGCCTCTCAAAAGGGAATGAGGAGGTCAACCGAGGTTGACGGCTCCTCTTTGGTGTTTCTTAGAGCTTAGTGCTTAGAACTCAGTGCTTAGTTCTTTTCGCCCCATTTTTTGTGGCCCGACATGTCATCGAATTTCACGTTCTCTACTTGCTTGCCACTCAAATCCACCGTGTCAGGCGTTGTCGAGTTCAAGCTAGATAGTGTCATGTCAATGCGCAGCACAACATCATGCTCAGCGCCTTGCTCATCTTTACCAGACAAATGAATTTGTGCAGATTGACTCGTTATGTGGTCATCCCCATCCACGCTCGCATTTACTTCGACTTCATCCATGGAAATATCGGAAGCAAGTTGCGGCAAACTGTTGCGCAATGTGGCAAGGTCGATGCCCAGTGTGTTTGCTTTGGTTGGCATTGGCTCATCTTTGGCCATGGTGCCATGTTTGATGACAAGTGAACCCACGGTATTCACAATCGGAGAAATCTGGCTGCCGGAAAGCTTGAAATGAATTTCCTTCCCGTTACCAGCTGCGTCATCCATCGTGACATAATTTTTCAAGTTGCCGACCAGGGCATCCACTACATTTTCCACTTCGCTGATGACTTCTGGGTCTGCGGTATGGTTGCCTTGGTTATGCCCTTTGAACTTCGTTGGCGCATTGTCACCTTCGATGACTTTGTATACATCAGAATCTGCTGTTTTGATAATCTGCTTGCCATCTTGGCTGTAGAATTGAATCGTTTGCTGCTCATTTGTGCCATTAAGCACATTCACTTGCGCACTTCCAGCTTGATCGGCTCCACCGGTTTTGATCGTTGACTTTACTTGGAGCAAGGAAGCTCCATTGTCCTGTAAAGACACGTTCACTTGGCGTGTTACGTTCTTAATCGTCGCTGTCTGTTTCACCGCTGTTTTGAAAGCTTCATACCCGGGAGCCTCTCCCACACCTGCATATACGGAAGTCACTAGCATCATGCTGCCAACTGCTACACCTAAACCCAACATCGCTAACTTCTTATTCATCTCGTCCTGCCTCCGCGTAATCCATACGCTTTCTCTAATTTGGCCGCGCTACCTGCGCTTCCATACTGACTATCTTAGCCCTCAAGAGTTAATTGCCACTAAACCGCCTATTAACCTGGCCTAAAACAATTCTTAAATATTTCTAAACTGKGGGAGAGCAAGCCAGGGAATTAGTTAGTAGGCAGAGATGGTGCGGGAGGATGGCTGAGTAGATCGTTGTGCGGTTCGTGACGTAAGTGAGTAGATAGTTGGGGCGCGGTAGTTGGTAACAAAGTGAATCGTTGGCTGGTGTCTTAACTAGTCGCTCCTAAAAACATAACTGGAAAAAATCCCGCTAATTTATCGGTTTCGGCAAGAAAATCGACATTAAATGGAAAACATACAGTTTCACTCTCTCCACTACTCTCCCATCTCTCTCCATCTCTCTCCATGTCTCCATTTCTCCTTCTCTCTTACTCTCCCCTCTCTCAAAAATGCAAAAATACAACCTTTCCCACTAATTTATAACAAAAATTGGTAAATAAGTGCAAATAGGCAACCTTTTTAACGTATTTCATGATTATCTCCTGAAATCACACCAAATTGATGCCTATTCGCATCAATTTCCAATAACAGAGGGGAGAACCATTCGAAAAGTGCTCTTTTGCATTTTTGACAGGGCTCGGAGAGAGGACTTGAATTTACTCCTTTTTTCCCACATTCTTTTCATTACTCTCATTACTCTCATTACTGTCACTACTTCTCACTACTCCTATTGGGGGGAGACTCGGTGGCGATGCTGGGGTCGGGTACGGGCTGATGCGTTCGGGATGTGAGATACGGTGCGGGGGGCGGGGATGCCGGGTGTTGGGGCGAGGGGCGGCGAGGGGCGAGATGCCGGGTGTTGGGGCGAGGGGCGGCGAGTGCCGAGATCCCGGGTATTTGGGGTGAGGGATGGCGTGTGGCGGTGACGTGCAGTGTTGCACGGTGCGGGGTATGGACTGTTGAGTTAGGTGCCTACCTCCAGACATACCACAATTAAAAAGCCGCCTCCTGAGTATCGAACCGTCAGTAGGCAGCTAATTTGTAAACTAATACTGTTTCGTTTTCTCTATCATCTTCAACATGCCGGTATGGATAATTTTCGCTTTCACCGAAATGTTTCCCAATTCATAGTCTTTAAGCGGCTTCTCTCCATAAGCGGTTAGTTTAGCCCATGTTTTGAACTCATCCCTGTACAACACATGTTCCAATGTGTAGACGTCGATTCCACGACTTTTTCCAAGTTTAAAGGTTGACTGGACTTCCTCTGCTATTTGTTTGGAAACTTGTTCTTGCAACTCTTTCTCACCAATATCTTTAAGTATTTCAGCAATAGTAACATAGGCTTTAATCTCAACATCAAAGAAGACCTGCTCCCCCTTTGTTCGTACCTTGATGAGAGCCTCTGGCTTAATACTTGCGTTTTGAATCGCTTTCCCCTCATGATACACAACCATTGGGGTACGACTTGTGTGCTTGTACAACCATCTTGCACCACTGTATTGATTTTCAGAAAACCATTGCAAATCATGCTGCTTGTTTAGGGTATATACACCGCTCACGATAAGTTTTTGATCAGGTTTTTCATTTTTCTTCCAGACCTCTTTATTGATATCTAAAGAGGGGAGCATGACAGTAAACCCGGGTTCCCTTAATTTGGACACAACCTGGAACAAGCGCTGTGGGGGAATATACGAACGCTGGCGATAACTGTCTACCGGTTGCATCAAAATAGAGCTCATTGGTGAGACATTGAAGAAAGGGATCACGGAGAAAATCGACTCAATAGATTCGTCCGTCATATACACCCATTGGGTAAATCTCGTTTCGCTATACCTAATTGCGCCGTCAGTAAAGACGCTAATACCTTGAGTAAGTGCATCCTTAGAAAATAAATAAGCGCCAACATGCCCCCAAAAAACACGTTGCTGAGACGTCCGGTAGAGCTTATTGAACGCATCACTAATGGTTGTTCCTTCTTCTTTACCTACCCAAATCAAAGGCGGTTGCGACGACCGCCCCCCCTCCTGTTTAGCCACACTAGCGAAATCCAGCATTTGACCGTAAACAATATATTTCCCATCCTTATAATCAAAGCCAATCGCTGTCATATAATTCGTGTCTTGAATCGTTTTCAAATCCCAACAGCCAGTCAGGCTAATCAACAAAAAGACTCCGAACGCAAGTTTCACCAACGCTATTTTCATCATGAGGGGTCCCCACCTTGCCGGGTGTCATCCTTCGGGTTGAGCGAGTGCGGCCTTGTTTTTAGCTTCTTCCAAGGCTTAGCCAAAAAAGCTGTGAATATTTCCCCTAATTGGGGAGGTGAAAGCGGAGAGAGATAGGGTACTCCGAATGAACTCAATGTCGACAAGAGCAGTACGAGCCCCATGAGGGATATCATGAATCCATAAATACCGAACATGGTGGAGACTAGCAGAATAACAATACGTAAAATCGTAATTGTACCTGCAAGTGATTGATTGACAAGTGTATACATCGATATCGTCGACAAAGAAGTCACGACCAAAGTTGTTGGACTTGTAATGCCTGAGCGAATCGCCGCGTCCCCGACGATTAATCCGCCAACAACCGTGACCGTCTGTCCAACTACTTTGGGCAACCTAGCACCCGCTTCGCGGAACAATTCGAATAACAGCAGCATGATGATAAAATCCATCGGTCCTGACAAAGGCAATCCTAATCGTGACGAGGAGATGGTCGCAACAAGTTGATACGGAATTTGGTCCAAATTAAAACTGGAAACTGAAATCCACAAGCCAGGCAGCAATACCGAAATTAACAAGCCGATCAATCGCAGTATTCGCTCGAAAGCAACGAAAAAAAACGGATTATGGACATCCTCAGGTGAATTTAAAATAAAAGATAGACTAGCAGGCGCGATGAGAACCATCGGCGAGCCATCGACGATGACGGCAAACCGACCACGGAGTAGGCTATCCGCAACAAAATCTGGCCTCCCCGTGTAATTTAATAGTGGAAATAAGGCGAATGTTCGATTTGATAAAGCATCATCGAGTTGTGAACTGCTAATTACCGCATCCACATCAATCGATTGCAGTCGGTCTCTTGCTTCTTGTAAGATCGACTCATTGATGACATCACCAAGATACAGTAGGGCGACTACCGTGTTGCTTTTTCGTCCCAAATGTATCTTTTCACAACATAAGCTCGGCGTGGCTAAGCGTTTGCGAACTAAAGCGATATTCGTGACCACATCTTCTGTAAACCCGTCGCGCGGTCCTTTAATCGAGGTTTCCGTACTTGATTCTTCGGGTGAGCGGTTCGGAGGTGATGCAATATCCAGTGAGTAAATCGATTGGGTATGTTCAAAAAATAAAACAAGCTGTCCTGCATACACAGCTAATTTCATATCATCTATGACGTGAGTACCCGTGAATTTGATTAATTCCAACATCGAACTCAGATCAAGGGCATTTTCATTTTGGTAAAAGTCACTATCTATAAAAACCTGCAGTTTAGGCAACACGAGCCCCTCGATCATATCGGTTCGTACCATGCCTGCACAATATAGCAAGATAACACGCTGGGCGATGCCACCTTGCTTGACAGGATATGTTTTCAGAATGACGTCGTCCGAAAGAGCAAACCACTCACGGAAATCTTGCTCATCCACTAGGCAACTTCTCCTTTCGCCGTATAGGCAGCATCGCGACTAAAAGCAGAAACAAGGACAAGCATAAGCCGACTACAAACATAAAGGTATAGTAATAATTTTGCAGAATATGCACCATTTGATTGTCTGATAGGGGGTACATGCTTGCTGCAATTAAACCAAGGCTGATCCACACAAGATATTTCGTTCTGGTCGATTTCTTCGTGATGCTCAGCATGTCTACCATAATAAACATCATGATGGATGTACGCATGCTAGCCCCTGAGATCCATTGAAATATGGATAGAAAGTCAAGATGAGAAATATATTTCCCCATGGTTACCATTCGCCATTGTTCAAAGGCGGGATACCTTAGATCTGCTGCTTCGAAGGGACCAAATATCGCAATGGCCCCAGTTAGCGGACCGATGGTTAGTCCAATAACACATGTGGTTAGAATCAGTAAGCCTCTCAAGCGTATACGGGTCCGAACATGGTGCTGCATAATAAGAACACTCAATATTTCGAAGGAAGCGCTGCAGCTCAATAACATACACATCACAGTCGGACCATAACCATGTGTAAAAAGTGGTGTGAGCAGTGTGTAATCCTTATATTGGAAGTTAGCGCCCATCACAAAATAACCCAGGACAACGACTCCTGGTATGAGAACTCCTGATGCAATCGCAATCACCCTGATGCCTTCTCTTGCCGCAAAAAAACAAAATAAAACAAACATTAATTCTATGATCAATATGGGTGTTCTTGGCAAATAAGAAATGTGTGTCCACATGGTCACGTCTTTAATTGTGACAACAGTATGTGAAAAACAGATCAGAATAATCGTCAACTGAACAAGATGCGTTATCCATTTCCCTGTTCTCATTCGGACCCAATCCATCAAGTTACCCTGCTTGGATCGTCTTACCAAGAAATAGAGCAGGCATGTCCAAATAAGCATGGGAACAAGTGAAAGTGTAGCCCCCACCCATGAATCTCGCTTTCCATAATGCAGCAGGACGGGAATGAGCAAGACATGATTCGTAATCGCGATAGAAATAATCACAATCATATACAATTGAAGTGACGTGATCTTGTTCTTTGCAAGCATAAGGTTCTCCCACTTTGATATGAGATGGACATACAATAACGGCTATCGTTAAGTTCTCCCGCTTCTGGAAAATTATGCGTAAAGACGCAACAAAGCCGCCTTCCAAGGGTCGGAAGGCGGCTTATGCGGTCAATTATATTAATAGAATGTTGCCAATATAATAACCAACAAAATATACAATACCAGTACAACTGCAGTGCTGGAGTGTCCAACGTTTGACATGGTTAGTTCCCCCTTCCGCCTGCTATACCTGATCTTGGTTGCTCCATATATTCTATGTTAGGCAGGGCGGATGGGTATGGACGGATGTCTATTAATCGGGAAGAAAAGGGGTTAATTCACCTAGATAACAGACATCTAAATAGTGAAGTGCCCGGGTGCAAGCCGTGTAAAACAGCTTGCGTTCCTTCGCCTCCGCGTAGACAGCTGCCCCGGCGTCGTAGAGAATAACCGCGTCGAACTCGAGCCCTTTGGCGAGGTACGCCGGCAGGATCATCACGCCTGCTTCGTAGTGCAGCGTGTCTTTGCTAATCCGCGCGAGCTCCGGCAGCAGCGGCTTCAAGCGCCCGTGCGCAGACTCCGTCTCGCGCTCGGTCTTGCAAATAATCGCGACGGAGCTTGCGCCGCCGCCCTGCCTCAGTGCAGCCGCCTCTGCGACGAGGCGGATCAGTTCTTGCTCGCTTACTGCGCGCAGCAAGCGCGGCTCTTCGCCGCTGCGGCTGAACGGTTCCACCGGTTCGCCGCCCGGCAAGACCTGACACGCGAACTCCGTGATTTCGCGTGTTGAGCGGTAACTCTTGACGAGACGGATCGTCTCCGTCTCGTCTTCCCCCATCAGCTCGCTAATCGAGCTGTAGGCTTGCTCTTGCTGCGTGGAGTCTGAACCTCCACCAGCGTTGACGAGCTCGCTCACATTCGCGTTCGCATGCGTGAAGATCCCTTGATTCCAATCGCCGAGCAGCGTAAAGCGTGCGCGTGGGAACATCTTTTTCAAATAGGCATAGTGAAACGGTGAATAGTCCTGCGCTTCATCAACGAGGCAGTAGCGGATCGTGCCCACGCGCAGCTGCCCCTCCACTAGTCCTTTGAGATACACGAGCGGGGTCGCGTCCTCATAACGCAAGTGACCTTGCGTGAGCGCCTCCACCGTGAAATCACTGATCGTTGCCCATGCTTCAGGCAGGGGCTGATGGGCAAGCCTCACTAGTTCTTGTTGAAGGCTCGGATCCGTAAACAAGGCTTTGTACATGCCGAGCACGTCGACATAGGTTAATTTCTGTGCTTTTTCGCGGAGCGGCGTGATCGCTTTGTGCGCTTTAACTCTGCTCATTTTCTTCATTTCAGGCTCAGAACCCATATATTTCGGCTCACGCACAAGCTTACGATAAAACCGTTTCTGCACATCAGCTTGAAACACGTCTAGCCTCTCTAATATCCATTCTGACAGCTGCTCCATGCGCTCACCGATGGCAAGAATCGAAGGCTTACCGTAGAAGCGTTCGCTCAGCTCATCAGCGGTGATCAGCACTTTCTTACCCACAGCCAAGTCAACGAATCGGATCCCGCCCTCTTTCAATTTATCCCCATAAGCTTCAATCACACTTAGAAAAGCCTCGGAAGTCTTGTAGGTAATGCTCTGCAACCGTGCAGCATACAAAGGATCCTGTTCGGTGCCTGTCAAAATAAATTCGAGCTGATCATACGGATCCTCCAGCTTCAGTCCGGTATCCGTTAATTTATGTGTTAAATAATCTTGGAAGGTCGTTTGCTGCATGGTCGCTTCCCCCAGCTCTGGCAGGACGCGAGATACGTAATCGCTGAACAGTGAGTTCGGCGAAAAGAGGATCATATTATCGGCACTAAGTGTCGTCCGGTACTTATAAAGCAGGTACGCGATGCGCTGCAGCGCAACGGACGTTTTACCGCTGCCCGCCGCACCTTGGACGACCAGCACCTTGTGATGATCATCGCGGATGATCTGATTCTGCTCACGCTGAATCGTCGTCACGATGGAGCTCATCTTCTCATCTGCGCTGCGGCTGAGCATCTTCTGCAGCATCTCATCACCGATCGAGATGCCGGTATCGAACACATCCTGCAGCTCGCCAGCCTTGATGATGTATTGGCGCTTGAGCCACAGCTCGCCGCTAACGTCCATTTCTGGCGTGCGGTAGGTCGCCGGGCCCGGCGGATAGTCATAGAACAAGCTGGCGATCGGCGCGCGCCAGTCATAGATGAGAATTTCATCTGTTTGACTATCGATGAATGACGTCAAACCGATATAGATTTTCTCCCGCTCCTGCTCGCCCTTCTCTTGAAAATCAATTCGGCTGAAATAGGGTGCATCGACGACACGCTMCAGTTTACGAAGTGCATCCTGTGCTAGTCGGTAGCTGCGCTCCTGCCCCTGCAGCACATGCTCCTGCTGAGCCATACTCGCAGCCGTTTCAATCAAATCATCGTCATTGTCTGCATTGACGGAAATATCGTCCCAGAAGCTACGGCCAATAGCCGTCGCTTCTGATCTGCGGTCATCTACCGTTTGGCGCAGCTCTATAATACGCCGCTGAATATTGGATCGCACCACAGAGACGCGCTGCGCTTCCTTCTCTCGTTCTTCATTCCCTATCGCCATGGTTTCAGTCCACTCCCAAGTGATTTCTTTCTTTTAAAGATACACGTTCTGAATGACTTCTTCAAATTCCGGTTCTTCCATATGTACATCATCCATATCGCCCCAACTGCTCACAATCCGCAGGACGTCCATCGCCTTCAGTTCTTGTCGGTTGCAAGCAATCGTCAGCCTGTTCGATTCTTGTGCGATCACACGAAACGGCAGCTCCCAGCTATCCGGAACTTGAATCTCCCCCCGATAAGACACCTTCATCATCGTCGGAAGTCCAATGCGATCTCTCAGCTCGTCTATGGAACCATCATAGCCAATTTGCCCGTGATTAATGACGATAACTCTTGGGCAAAGCTGCTCGATATCATCCATGTCATGGGTCGTTAGCAAGATGGTTTTTCCGAAATCCCGATTTAGCGTCTGTAGGAAACCGCGGATATTCCTTTTGGCTACCACATCTAGGCCGATCGTTGGCTCATCCAAGAACAAAATATCCGGATCATGCAGCATCGAAGCTGCCAAATCGGCTCGCATTCGCTGACCGAGGGAGAGTTTACGAACGGGCGTATCTAGAATTTCTTGTAAATCGAGAAGCTCCGTCAATTCACCTAATCGAAGGTAGGCATCTGCCGCTTCTACGCGATACATCGCGAGGAGGATTTCGTAAGAATCCTTCACTGGGAGATCCCACCACAGCTGGCTCCGCTGACCGAATACAACACCAAGCTGCCTAACGACTTGCTTCCGTTGTTTTTGTGGAGAGCTGCCATGAATCAAAACCTCACCAGAGGTGGGGTGCAGGATGCCTGTGAGCATTTTGATCGTCGTCGACTTCCCTGCCCCATTAGGACCAATATACCCGACGAACTCGCCGGTTTCAATTTCGAAGCTCACATCGCGCACGGCTTCTTTCTCTTTGTACGCCCTAGAAAATAGGGTTCGGATTCCCRAGAACTTCCCCTCTTGGATGACTGGGGATTGAAAGGTTTTGCGTAAATGCCTAACCGTTATCATAAGGATCATACCCTCCCTTTTCGTTAATGTGATTAACTACCTGTACTTTGATAGCGAGATAGTCCTAGCTTCCAGAATTGCATGGCTAGCCACAACACAGCTACAGAGACCATTACTGTGCCTACCAACATGCCCACGCCACCTTCATTCCTCAGTACATAGAGAGCAGGAATATAATTGACGAAACCGACTGGAACAAGTACTAACAGCGCGCCTTGCAGCCATTTGGGATAGATGCTAAGTGGATAGCGGGCCGCTGTTTGGGAGGCATCCTCGGTCATATTTTGCAAAGACTCAATACGTGTTAGCCAGAAGCCTGCCGCCGCCGTCGCCAGCCCAATCGCGAATAAAATCACAGCACCTGTGAGGATGATAACCCCCGTTAAAGGTATAGCGACCCAGCCAATTTGCCCGCTTCCGATAAGCGCTTTCATTGAAATGATCAACAGGATCAAACCTTGGCCGATTTCGGCAATGAGAATCCTTGAATTTTGGGTCATTAGGGCAAGCAGCACAGGGACAGGACGAATCAGAATCGCATCCAGGTCGCCGGACACGAGATATTTCTCCAGATGGTGCACATCGGAGGCGAGTGTGCGATAAATCGCTTTGGAAATCATCATCACCCCGTACAAGTAACTCACTTCATACAGCGTCCAGCCATGTATATGGCCAAACTTCATCATCACCAGCGCCACCATCAGGAATTCAGAGATTTGAATGAACGAAGACATGAGAGTCGAGAACACAAAATTAAACTTATACTGCATGCGACTTCGGAAACTTGCCCGAATGAGCAGCATAAACAGCCTAATCGAGATCATCCGCCCTGCACCTCCAGTTTCTTGCGAACCACCGCAGTAACGGCCAAGCAGACACAAGTAAACCCGATGCCCCAAAGAATTGCGCCCAGCACCACAGTGCCATGTTCAAGTCCAAGGTAGATTCGAGTTGGGTAATAGAGTAAATAGGGATATGGCGTGTACAAGCTGATAGTCCGAAGCCAGCCTGGCAACCATTCCACAGGAATAAAAAAGCCAGATAACAGCATAGCGAACGAATAGTTGACCCAGTAAAACCAACGGGATTCCGTCGTCCATAGGGCGGCTACGCCAATTAAGTAATTCAAACAGATGGAAATATAAGAGGCCGTGACGAGTGAGAGTGCTGTCCATCCATACACCGAGGCGATTTGTGGAAGCTGTAAGGAGAAGATGAAGACGTAGAGGACATAAATCGGAATGCTTTTATATAAAAATTGATACCACACTTGGCCCCATTCACGGCTCATCGCCTGGTAAAATAAGTGCACCGGCCGCAACAGATCGACCGCTATTTGCCCCGTCCTGACCGATTGCTCGAGCCCGAGTCCATTCGTCGTAAACTGTGTAATCCACAGAATGGCCTGGTTAAAAGCAATGTAACTTACGATGCCTTTGGCACCGTATTCGCCTAGCGATGCATCACTGCCTAAGCTGGTCCAGATGCTGGCATAAATAAAGCCGAACACCGCACTGACTGCATTATGCAGCAGATGCGAGCCACGATACTGCAAGTTCCTTGCGTACGCCTTGCGCGCCAAAACCGCGAAAAGCATAAAACACCTCCTGTTTTGTCATTCAAGATCCGTTTGACTTTTCGTTTAACGTGCAGTCGCCGCGTAGAGACGGAATCTCATATTACCAAAATACCCCTGTCTCTGGCAACAGTTATTTCTAGCATGGGGAGGCGTATACGATAAGGTAATAATCTTAGAGCAAGATTAGCTTGTTTGTGGTGGTTGGCGGAAGATGGTGATAGCGATTGCTGTTGGTGGAGTGGCGGAATGTTGAGGCGAGCATGTTTAAAACAAATTAATGTTTAATTGTAAAAACTCCAGCTATTTCAGCCAGTTTACTCACTTTGGATAGACTAACTGGATTTCCTACAGCTAATTTGGCTAGCTTTCGCTGAAACGGCTGATATCAAGAATATTAACTGTACGTTTTCCATCTATTTTGTTATTTCTGGTCTTTTCCGCATAAATAGATGGAGGTTTTCCAGTTAATGCTGAGGGAGCGCCAAGTCAGGAGGGAGGCCATCTTTAATATTGGGGTTGGGTTTTCTCGGGTTAAAAGCAAAAGCCGCCTCCCAAGTTACACTTGAGAGACGGCCCTTTATCCAATTTGTACTACTGTGCACTTGCCGGCTTTGCCTCCTGGCTGCCTTGAGCTTCAGACTGAGCGGCAGCGCCAGGGACACCAAACTCAGCATTGTAGCTCGTTTGCGTACCTTTGGTCAAATAATCATGATCCATATAGGTGGCCAGGTACTGTTTACCGAACATCAAGTCATACTGTACGTTCCGATAATCGGCGATGAGCGGTGCCGCGGATTCCGGTGCAGTTGCATGCAACTGCCCATCTTGATCAACAATCAAATTGCTAAGAAGCCCTGGTACTTGTCGTGCCAACTCGGCATTCAAAGCAAAATTCGCTGGCTTTTCCATATGAAGCATATCAAGAACGTGAGCTCCTAAGAAAGAATCACTCAGCAGCGGAATGTCTTGCTTCGGCATATCGAAGTTGGACCACGTCACAAGTGGGATGCTGTGCATCTTTTTGATTTCTTCCAACGACCATTTGTTAGCATCACTTGTTGAGATAAAGCCTGCTTCTTTATACACCTGATAATCCATGCCAAGCATCGGCAAATGATCACCATAGAAAACGATCATCGTCGGTTCATCCGAATCCTTGAAATGATCAATCATCATTTGCAAGCTTTGATCCGCATCATGTGCACCTTGCGTATACGTTTCTAGAATGCTTTTGGCTTGCGCTGAAAGATTGCCTGTTGCCTTGAACTGATTTTCCCCATAGCGCGGATCATCATACGGTCCATGATTTTGCATTGTTACGGTATAGATAAACATCGGATTTTCCGTTTTATCTACTTCACTAATCACGTTTCTTGCAACCTCGGCATCGGAGATGAAGTAACCTTTCGTTTCCGGATTGTCGAAGTGTTCACTACTCTTAAAGGATTCAAAACCAAGTTGCTTATACACGTTATTCCGATCCCAGAACCATCCTTCATACGAGTGAATCCCCATGCTCTTATACCCTTTATCAGCAAAATAACTGGCCAAACTTGGAATTGGCTTCGAAATATACTGTTGATACGGAATGGATCCGCCAGGTAAGAAGCTCATTGAGTTCCCCGTCAATACTTCAAATTCCACGTTGCTCGTACCGCCGCCATACTGTGGAGAAAGCAAATATCCGGAACTTGACTCCTTCTGCAAACGGTGGATGGTCGGAAGCGGATCTTCACTGAACGTTACATTCTCTAGTAGGGTAGGATCCCAGAATGCTTCGCTCATTACGAAAATGACATTCGGCTGTTTCCCGTCAGCAAGGGTAGCTTTCGCTTTACGAACGCCTGAATCCTGCTGCATAGCAGCCGCTTGAATATTGGCGGTAGCCGCAGCCTTTTGAATATTGGCCGCTGCAGCAGCCATTGCTTGCTCACTGTATGTTTCAGGCTTTTGAACGATCGAGTTTTTCACATTCAGTGTGAATGCTAGTGTAAGACCATTGTTGGCATAGTTTTGCTGTTGATCCCACACAATTTCACTAACACCTGCGTTGTCTAAAATTTTGCCAGCTAACGGTGTTTTGATCCCAAATGCATACAAGGCATAGAGCGAAAAAAGCCCTAAACCGATTCGAGCGATAACAGGTAGTGTAACACGCGGGATCACCCATCTAAGTGCAAGGACGATGAGAATCACAGCCGCTACAGCGCATATTCGAATTAATGCAGCATTTCCGGTAACTAATGAAGCAATATCCATACTCTCTTTGTTCAGCAATATATCCCAAGGGAAGAACGGCTCCCCAATCATTTTCACTTTCATATACGAGATAATTGCCATCAGACCGAGTATTAAGGTCGTGATAGATCCAGAGATTGCCAAGGAACCTACGAGGGCGTAAACGAAGGACAACAGACAAAAGGTTAACCCTACATTTAACATAAATAATGGTTGATTAGCTGTAATCCACTGCATGGTTTCAGCTAGATTTCCACGTTCGAGAAATTCCATACCTACCACAGACAGAACCGGTAAACCGATCATAAATAAAACTAGTGAAATCGATGCTCCCAGACGGCTTGAGCTCTTTTTACTCGAAAGACGCTTCCGGGGCTTCAAATTCAAGTGCATCTTGCATCACTCTCCTCATGCCCCTAATTGTAAATGTCAATTGTGAAGGAATTATGTAGCTAACCTTAATATAACCTTAACAATTCCAGTTTATGTAAATTACTTCAACCCAGCTAACCAAGCTGCGAGTGCTTTCAATTCTTCTTCCTTCATCGTGACCTGAAACGGCGGCATCCCGCCCCCACCCTTTTGTATCCGCTTTACGATTTCAGCTTCGGTGAGGCGTTCTCCCACTTTTTGAATATTGGGACCTTGTCCACCTTGTAATTGATTACCATGACAGGAGATACAATAATTTTGATATAACTTTGGAACATCTACATTCGCAGAAACACTCGCACTCGGTGTCGCCGATGGTTTATCTCCACAAGCAGTTAAGCTTAATGCTGCCACCAGCAAGAAGCCGCCAACCAAACCTACTCTCATTTTCATGTGCGCAAACTCCTTCAATCTCATTTCTCTCATCATACCAGAGCGTGGATTGGAAAAGAAAGAAGAGCCGCGTGCACCATCACATGAACAACCTCGATTTTCCTACCGATCAAGGCTTCTCATGTCATTATTATGGTCAAATTCGCGGCTTTTAATATGAATTTATTTGATATTTTTACGCCAGCTTAAGACGAATCACATTCCAAGAGGCCTTACCAAGAACAGCCTCAATGTGCCCATTTGAAGAAATCGTCGCATTCCCTGCGGAATGTGGTTTCACACGATCTGGCGCTTCCAACGTATTCGAAGCCTTAAGATCGTCATGCTCCAATACGATATGCTCCTTGATTTGGAAGCCGCCGAAGCTGCGAAGATCCATCTCTAAAGGTAGTGCATCTGCCAAATGACGATTCACTGCGAAAATAGTCAACTCCGATGCTTTCTCGTTATGCACGGCAACAGCCTCGAGATAGGGTACGTCCGTGTAGTCCTTCGCGTCATACTTCGGTGATTTAATGAGCGGTACGAGAACTGTTCCACGACCATACACACTTGCATGCAAATAAGGATAATAAATCGTTTGCTTCCACGCAGCACCGCCACTCGCGGTCATAATAGGCGCAATCACATTAACCAGTTGGGCTAAGCAGGCCATTTTGACACGATCCGCACGTTTCAGCATGGAAATTAGCATACAGCCTACAAGAAGCGCATCTTCATGGTTATAGATGTCCTCCAACTGCGGAGGCGCAATGGACCATGGCTCGATCTTACGGTCGGCATCATGCGAGTGATACCACACGTTCCATTCATCGAAGGATAGATTGATCTTCTTCTTGCCGCGCTTTTTCGCCTGAACGAAGTCTGCCGTAGCAATCACAGTATGGATGAAGCGATCCATGCCTAAGGATTGCGCTAGGAAATTCGCTGAATCTTGATCACGATTGCCATAGTACTGATGCAGCGAAATATAATCAACATGATCATAGGTATGCTCAAGAACGGTCGCTTCCCAATCGGGGAAGGTAGGCATGGCTAAGCTGGAACTGCCGCAAGCGACCAGCTCGATGGAAGGGTCAACCCACTTCATCACTTTCGCTGTCTCACAGGCGATACGGCCATATTCCACCGCCGTTTTGCTTCCGGTTTGCCACGGGCCATCCATTTCGTTGCCTAAGCACCACGTTTTGATGTTATGCGGTGTGCGGTAGCCATKGGAAATACGCAAATCACTCCAATAGGTGCCGCCGTTGATGTTAGCGTATTCCATAATGTCCCTCGCCTCATCAGGACCACGAGTTCCTAGATTCACAGCCATCATGGCATCCGTGTTCGCTTTGCGGCACCAGTCCATAAATTCATTAAGGCCGATCAAATTCGGCTCAATCGTGCGCCAAGCAAGATCAAGACGTCTTTTGCGCTGATCCACAGGTCCGATGCCATCCTCCCAATTGTAACCGGATACAAAGTTCCCACCGGGATAACGAACAATCGGCACATTCAAGCCTTTAACCAACTCCAGCACATCTCCCCGGAACCCCTGTTCATCTGCTTGCGGATGTCCAGGCTCATAAATCCCGCCATACACCGCACGGCCCAAATGCTCAATAAAGGAACCATACAACCGTGGATCAACTTCTCCTACTTTGAAATCCTTGTCAATAATCATGCTTGCTTTCATAGACATTTAGCTCACCTCATCGTATAATTAATATAAATATAAATCGGTTAATACAAACGTTATGTATAGCTCATATTAAACAATAAAAAAGGATGAAGATCAATACCTTTCACCCGTTTTTGTTGCATTCATATTTATGTTAATCAGAAGATACGAAAGAAGGCGTTGATGGCATGATTCAAACGACTACAGACCGCAAATGGCTGCCCTTATATGAAGCGTTAGCTAGCGATGTGCGCCTGCACATTTTGGAATTATTGGCTGAAGAAGAGATGAACGTGAAGGATTTGGCGCAGCGTCTTTCCCTAAGCAGTGCAATCGTGACGATGCATGTCAAAAAGTTGGAGACCGGCGGCCTCATCCATACGAAGCTCGTTCGTAAGCAAGGTGGTACACACAAAATCTGTACATTAGCGCTATCGCGCATTGACATTCGGCTTCCACAGTCCACCGAACAGCAGCGATTATTCAATGAAGTATCTGTTCCTGTAGGTCACTATACTCGCTATGAAGTCCATCCGACCTGCGGTTTAGCTTCAACTGAGCGACTGATTGGTCAGTTCGATGACCCCCGATTTTTCTTCGAACCAGAGCGTATGCATGCCAAAATTCTTTGGTTCGCCAAGGGCTTCGTTGAATATCGCGTTCCCAATTATATGCTTCCAGGCCAGACTTTGGAGGAAATCGAAATCTCGCTGGAAATCGGCTCGGAAGCACCGGGTATCGCAGCTAATTGGCCGTCCGATATTCATTTTTATGTGAATGATACTCTGCTTGGGTATTGGACTAGCCCTGGCGATTCCGGTGCTGGTCGCGGCCTTCTTACACCATCTTGGTGGTCGGACTATACGAACCAGTATGGTTGGTTGAAGGTACTTCGCATCACTGAAGAGGGAACATTTCTCGATGGACAACTGCTTTCCACCGTTACAATTCAAGACCTTCCTATCTCACGAAATGAGTGGACCTTACGATTAGAAGTACCCGAGCATGCCGAACATGTCGGTGGGTTGACGCTGTATGGGGAAGGCTTCGGCAACTACAATCAGGATATTCGGTTTCGTACCTACCGAAGGTAGGAGGTGGATGCTTGTAGTACCTAATTCCATTGAATTGCAATGGAATTAGCTAGTATCCAAGGTTACTGCGTAGTATAATAAGGGTATTATATAAGTATAATACTGCTACGAATGAGGTGTGATTATGTATATAAAACCATCAGCAGCAATAAGAAAAAACTATAATCAAATTTCTGAAATGTGTAAAGAAACTGGGGAACCTGTCTATCTTACTAAAAATGGTGAAGGCGATTTGGTCGTCATGGATATTGTCGCATTTGCCAGACGTGAGAGCATGCTAAGACTTCGGGAGAATTTGGTAGCTGTGGAAGAGGACCGAATTGCCGGGAAGCAAGGCGTTTCCATTGATGATGTGGCTTCACTTATGCAAATAGCTGTTAAAGAGGTCTTAGATGGCAAACGCAGATAACCAATATACGGTCATCATTTCCGTTAGGGCAAGTGAAATGCTGGTTTCACATGCCCGATTTTTAGCAAATGTAAGTGCACCAGCCGCACAAAATCTAATTGATGATTTTAAACTTTCGGCAAAATCACTGGAAAACTTTCCAGAAAGAAATCCATGGTTAACTGATAGTTATATTCCCATGAATAAATATCGAAAATTGGTATTGTGCAAGCGATACCTCTTGATCTACCAAATTAAGCAAACAACGGTATTCGTTGATTTTGTACTAGATTGCCGACAAGATTATGGATGGCTTGTGTAGCCTACGTTTTGAGTCGGCCCTACTACTTCAATCCCCTTCGTCCGTCCTTCTGCCAAACGCAAATACTTCTTTCGCCGCCAGCGGATAGCCACTAGAATACCACGAAGATACTCGTCGCACATCATCGCTATGTAAATGCCGGCTAACCCTAAACCGTAATGCAAACCCAGCACATAGGAGAGACCCGCAGCAACGCCCCACATCGAGAACAGCGAAATCACCATATTGAAACGGGTATCACCAATCGCATTGAGTGCATTACCAAAGCCCATATTGATCATTCGGCCTGGCTGCAGTATCGCTGTTAGCACTAAACAAGAAAGGGCTAGCTCAATGATCGCTTTGTCTGAACTGAAGAAGCCTAAGAAGCTTTTCCCGATGATCAAAAGAAGAATGCTGTTGCATCCAACCAAGCCCAGCCCAATCCACGTACCGCGGTAGCCTGCTTTGTATGCCTCCTGCGTTTGCCCTGAACCGAATAGATGCGCAATCTGGATTTGTGCGGATAAAGCAATCGAATAACCTAACATGAAGCAGATGGATTCCAGTGTATTCATATACGTTCTAGCTGCCAATGCTGCAGCACCCATCGTTGCCAAAAAGCTATAAATCGCGAGCTGCGACAACACCCAAGACGACATATTGACGCCGAGCGGCCAGCCAATTCGGATAATTTCACTAAATAGTTTTCGGTTAAAAACGCCCAGATCACGCCATCTGATCCTTCGCTCAAAGATCGAAATAAACATATAGAGGAGTAAACAAGTCGCAACTAACCGGCTCAGTAAGGTTGAAATCGCAACCCCCGTTAAGCCTAGCTGTGGAAATCCGAAAGCACCATTGATCCAACCATAGTTCAACACGACATGGATCACATTCATCCCGATCGCAATAATCATCGGTCCCTTCGTGTTTCCAGTATTCCGAATTGCTGTGCTGAGTGTAGCTGTTAATGCCGTCAATACCATACCACTGCCGACAATTGAAATATACGTATGTGCCATTGGGATTAACCGCTCTTCTAATTGAAACAGCCTCGCAAGTGGAACTGCCTCTACGTACAGGATCACACTAAGAATCGCACCAATGAGTCCGCTTATCGTAACAGCCATAATCCCGACTGTTCGTGCAGATTCCTGCTGATTGGCCCCGATTTTCTGTGCAATGAGAATACCTGCACCGCTGGCCACGGTCATGAATAAAATCATAACCGCTTGAAAGATCTGGTTCGCTAAGCCAACTACCGCAACCGCATCGTCTGAAACGCGGCTAACCATAAGTGTATCAACAGCTCCCAAAAGTAGTTGCAGCAGTAATTCTACAAATATAGGCCATGCTAGAAACCATAACGAATATTTATTTTTCTCAGCCTTCATGTACACGCCACCATCCAGTAAGATTCTCTATTTATTATGAAAATGAAACTTAGTAGTCAGTTCAAATTATAGCTGTTATAGTTGATTTCATGTATCAACATCGCAACTGAAACTTATACAATTCCAACTTTCATTCTGGATTAAGCAGGTGGCTTTCATGGCATTTCTAGAGATCACGATCCCTCCCCTGCCCCACTATATCACGAGCGGATTGAACGCTATTCCGAAGGGAGGGCAGCACCCTAGTCGCAGCAACATCCAAGTCTTTGATCTTCTTATCACCATTTCCGGCTGCTTCTACATCGGTGAGGAGGATGCCAGATTCAAGGTTGGCGCAGGACAAGCCGTCATCTTGCGGCCTGACCGTTATCATTTCGGGACACAGGTATGCTCCGAGATAACTCACACCTATTGGCTGCATTTCCATGTAGGCGGTGCATGGGAGCTGAATAATCCTGCTGTCATTACCCCTGTCTCCTTGGAGGATCCTGCTCCGGAGGAAGCCGTGGTAGAAGCTTTCGCCGTGGAACCCTTCACGATGCGTATTCCACAATTTACGACGCTGCAGTACCCTAAGAAAATGTACGAGATCTTCGACCAGCTTTTGCAGCTGCAGCCTCGTGCGCATGTGGGCAGTGTTCGGTTTGCTCAGCAGCAGCTATTCCAAGAAATCCTGCATCAGCTTGCCGCGTCTGGTGAGACAGATCATGCCTCCGCCTCCAGCGCTTGCGCTGAGAAAGCGGCCTCGTACTTACGGCAGCACTTTCGCGAATCCGTGTCTGCTAAACAGCTCGGCGATGAGCTCAATTTCCATCCTGTCTATATCGCTCGCTGTATGCAAAAAGAATACGGCTGCTCACCCATAACCTATCTCCTGAAAGTAAGAGTAGCACAGGCCAAGCTCTTACTCTTGCAAACGGAGCGGCCCATTGCCCACATTGCTCAGGAGGTTGGCTTTGAGCAGGCTGCCTATTTCGCAGCTAGCTTCACCAAGCTGGAAGGGATGTCGCCTCGGAGCTATCGGCAGCAGTTTTCACAAAGAACCTAGATGATTTGGGATCGATCCATTTATGCTATACTGAGAAAAAAAGGATAAGGAGTCCTCATCATGGCAACCCCCTTACATTGGAAAAAGTCATTATGGATACTCTGGGGCGCGAACTTCTCCATAACGTGTGGCATGAATCTGGTTCTTCCGTTCTTACCTCTCTATATCGGGGAGCTAGGGGTTCATGATCTTGATGATATTGTCCGTTGGACAGGCTGGATCGTGGCTGCCCAATTCATCACTTCCTTTTTGACCCAGCCGCTATGGGGAGCCATTGCCGATCGACGTGGGCGCAAAATCATGCTGCTTCGCGCCGGATTCGGGATGGCCATCGTAACAGCACTCATGGGCATTGTCACATCGCCCTGGCAGCTATTATCGCTCAGGTTGCTGAACGGATTCTTCTCCGGCTTCATCTCGATGGCGGTTTCATTGCAAGCCTCTCTGACACCGCGAGAGCATTCAGGGAAGTCGCTAGGCACGCTGCAAACTGGCGCAATTGCAGGCACCCTCATCGGCCCATTAATTGGCGGTGTGCTGGCAAGCTTTCTCGGGTACCACCATGTGTTCTTCTTCACAGGCGGACTCATGCTATGCGCCAGTATTATCGTCATGGTGTTCATCAAGGAGGAACGGAAGCCCGCTTCTGACAAAAAAGTTAAACAGAAGACACAGTGGCGTTTGTTTCGTCCCTTATTGCCTGTGTTCGCCGCATCCCTGATCACACAGATCGGAATGATGAGCATCGAACCGATCGTAACGGTGTATGCCAAGACCTTATACACAGGGGCGCACTTGGCTTTTTTTGCCGGACTTATCGTCGCAATTACCGGTATCGCCAATTTATTCGGAGCTCCTACATTGGGAAGACTAGGTGACCGTATCGGTCAACGCATGACGCTGGTCATTGCCCTCCTTATGGCGGCAGTCGCTTTTATCCCACAGGCTTTTGCCACGAATATCACGATGCTGTTGGTCGGTAGATTCCTGCTCGGGCTGTTCATCGGTGGCATGATTCCTTCATTGAACGCACTGGTCATGAAGCTTGCAGCTCCAGAGATTCAAGGCACCGCATATGGATTCAATACGTCCTCACTATTCCTTGGCAATCTAATCGGCCCCCTGCTCGGCAGTCATTTGGCAGCTGCGTACGGCTTCACTTCCGTGTTCTATGTCACGATGAGTATTTTACTAATCTGCGCGGTGTTCGTGTATGCGAATCGCAGTTTGGATGCAACCATACGACCCAAAGAGGCGTAGAGAAATAAAGGCATTTGATCATCTAAAAATAAGTAAAATGGAGGATTACGATGAAACACGAAATTTTATATAAAGGCGCATTTCCTATGCTGCGCGTGCAGCTTGAAGCTGGTGAGAACATCAAAGCAGAAGCCGGTGCGATGGTCTCCATGTCCCCGAATATTGAACTCAAAGGAACCGTAGATGGCGGGATCATGAGGGGACTCGGCCGCATGCTCAGCGGAGAGAAGTTCTTCTTCCAAGAATTGACCCCCAATCGTGGATCAGGTGAGGTGCTGCTCGCCCCTGCTGTGATCGGCGACATTGAGGCCGTCGAGCTAGATGGTTCCTATAAGCTATATGTGCAGAAGGACGGCTTCCTGGCCGGCACCTCTGGTATCCAGGTGAACACGAAAATGCAGAATCTGATGAGCGGCTTCATGTCGGGCGAAGGCTTCTTCATCGTAGAGATCAGCGGTAGAGGCACTGTGTTCCTTTCCTCTTACGGGGCGATTCATGCGGTTAACTTAAAACCAGGCGAGGAAGTGCTCATCGATAACGGACACCTTGTCGCTTGGCCGGATTATACGCAGTATACGATTGAAAAAGCCGCAAAAGGCTGGATTTCCAGCCTTACCAGTGGTGAAGGCGTCGTCTGCCGCTTCCGCGGCGAAGGCGTCGTGCTCATTCAAACGCGGAATCCAAAGAGCTTCGGCGGTTGGATTAAGCAGTTGCTGCCGGGCAGATAGGCAGCCGGATATGGAAGAAGAAGCATGCATAGACGGTTACGTCTTGCATGCTTCTTCTGTAGTTGCGCCTCTAGCGAGGGCGCAAGGGCTTGGGAGGTCACCGCGGCAGGCGGTGGCCTGGTTGTGGGAGAATAGCTGTATAACATACAGCTATTCTCTCTCTTTCTGGCCCGCGATCGCTAATAACTGGATAACCTCCAGTTATTTCGACCGATACGGGCGCATTCGCGAGAAAACGTTGAAATTAACTGTATAAAACACAGTTATTCTTTATTTCCCATTACTTTCGGCGAAATTAACAGGAGAAATTCCAGTTATCTCGCGAGCGGCACCGATCATCTGGTCGTATCTATCCATTTTACCTTCTAGCCGCTCAAGGACTTTCTGCATATCTGCCATTCTTGTTAGGAGTTCTTTATGCTGCTCGACTAGGATCTCTTTCCTAGTCTCCAACGTTTCATCACCTTGTTGAAACAGTCGCACATAGTCAATCAAAGTTTCAACTGGAAGGCCTACGCCTCGCATACATTTGATAAATTCAACCCACTTGCAGTCTTCTTCCGTATAGTCCCTAATTCCGCTATTTTTGCGGTTCACCCGCGGAATAAGTCCGACTCGTTCATAGTAGCGCAGTGTGTCCTGTGATAATTCGAATTTCTCACTTACTTCTGCGATCAACATTTAGACTGCACCAACTACCCGATGAGGCACATACTGTTCTTCCAACGACATAATCTCTTCAGGTGTTAACGTAAGCGATAGAGAATCTACCGCATCATCCAGATGAGACATCTTCGTAACACCAATAATTGGCGCTGTTACAGGTTCTTTCTGCAACAACCAGGCAAGGGCAATTTGCGCGCGAGGAACGCCGCGTTTCTCTGCTATTGCGGCAAGGCGATCTACAATTAATCGATCCGCATTTGCAAATGCGTCATATTTCATTCGCTGAGCTTGGTCCGTCTCAGACCGGTGGGTGGTTTCCGACCAATCACGCGTTAATCTTCCAGAGGCCAGCGGACTGTATGGGATTACGCCGATTTTTTGATCCTTGCAAAGCGGCATCATCTCTCTTTCCTCTTCACGATAAATGAGGTTTAAGTGATTCTGCATCGACACAAATCGTGACCAGCCATTTTTCTCAGATACATGCAGGGCCTTTAGGAACTGCCAGGCGTACATCGCAGAAGCACCAATGTATCTTGCCTTCCCAGCTTTGACTACATCATGCAGAGCTTCCATCGTTTCTTCGATCGGCGTATGATAATCCCAGCGATGGATTTGATACAAATCAACATAATCGGCTCCCAATCGCTTAAGGCTCTTATCGATTTCACTCAGGATGGCCTTGCGGGAAAGTCCAGCCCCATTTGGGCCTTGATGCATACGGAAATGAACTTTTGTCGCGAGGACAACTTCATCACGATTCGCATAATCCTTCAGCGCTCGTCCAACAATTTCCTCACTTGTTCCATCTGAATAAATATTCGCTGTATCAAAGAAATTGATACCAAGCTCGAGTGCTTTTTCAATAATAGGACGACTGTTCTCTTCATTCAGCACCCATGGATGCGTCCACCGTTCTGCGACTCCAAAGCTCATGCAACCAAGACTTATCCGCGATACGTCCAAACCTGTATTTCCAAGCTTCACATAATCCATTTGATGATTCCTCGCTTTCCAGTAGCTCATAATTCTCACATGTATAGTTTACTCTCTGGAGTTAACTCCAAGTCAAGTTACAGTTCCTCCCCTTATGATAATTCGGAAGACTCATATCCTCCCGCTTATTCAAATTGACACAAATTAGATAAAGTGATATGGTCAAAGCAACAAGACGTTCCGCCTTTTTTTTGCGGAATGTCTTGTTGTACTTTTATGGGTATTGCACATCTTATGTATTTACTTTGCGAAAGGGTGAGGTCTTATGTGATTCTGCTGTACATGCTAGTCAATCGACAATTTAGGGAGGAATTCTAAGTGATTCAGGTAAAAGAGTTTTTAGATACGGATGCGTCTTATGCGGAGACAAGGGCTAATCAGTTTTTAGCCGAATTGAAAGATGAACAAATTGTTAATGTTTGCTATGGCTCCATCTTGAAGTCATCTGCAAGCGGGGTGGGTTTTCAACGTAGTGCAATCCTTGTAGTTTATAAATCGGGAGAAAGTAATCCCAAGTAAACGAGGTGTTCACACTAAAATGGAGACCTTTTTTAAACTGCTCTCAGTCATCTCTACCGTTCTTCTTGCTGTAATCCTATTTTATTTAATCTTTCAGAAGTATTGAAAAAAGTTATTGAGAAAAATAATTTCCCGGAGGTTTTGTATATGAGGCAATTAGATCGATATTGGAATCTAATCATGTGGGGAGGAATCTACGATGAACCGTAGTCATCTGTCCAACCCTACCCGGAGTCGACTAGTTGATCAGCTTGTTTTTCTTGACGAGCAAACGACGATGTACCTTAACAGTTATCCTTCACAGCAGAAGATTCAAGTGCATAAGAGTATTAAACAATATGTAAAAATATTAGAGAGATTACTTGAGCTTGATGATGTTAATCTTGTAAAAACATTGAGCAAAGTTACGGTAATAGGAAGTAACATTACGATTTGTTACGAAGAGGAAGGATCAAATGAAGTATTTACAGTGGTCCTCCCAACTGAAATAGATCCTGATCAAAATAGGATATCACTGTTTTCGCCAATTGGAAATCAATTGTTATCGAAATCAACAGGTGAAACCTTCATTCTTCAAACTCCGGAGGCAGAATATTCCGTTCGGATTGTAGGGACTTCACTTAGCTAAAATTGCAACTGGACTACCTGAATTTGCGCGCGATTTACTATTACGAGATCATTATGAGTAACGGTTATACTTGAGACTAAAAAGCACCCAAACGGGTGCTTTTTCCAAATTCATTCAATTTCTCATACGAGGGGCAACCATCGATTATGGTAATAAAGGATAACTACGGTGTTTACGGGTACCGCTTCCAAGAAAACCCCGTACTTCCGCTTTACCAGTTATTTGCCGTTGGATTTCAGGATATTCGACAGCAAGAATATGATTGGGACGGCATGAAGCGAATTGACGGGCCCTTATATTTGTTCCAATATACAATTTCCGGACGCGGGAAGATCGAGCTAGACGGCCAGCATCACGATGTGCCAGAGGGAACTTCCTTTTTGGTCGAAATACCCGGCAGGCATCGCTACTACTTACCTGAAGACAGCTCCCATTGGACGTTCTATTTCGCTTTATTTAGGCAAAGCCATCTGCAGCATCTATGGAAGGAACTACTTCAGGAACTTGGACCTATGCCACAGTTCGACCCCCGGAGCTTGGCCATTCGTCGGCTCGAGACCCTCTACTCAGAAGCCCGAATTGGAGCAATAAAAGACGGATATTACGCATCCTCCCTTGTTTATAGCTTCATGATGGAGCTTCTTCGAAGCAGCAGTGCGCAGCGCCAGGAGCGAAGTAATTGGCCAGAGATCGTACGACGGGCAGCTGATTATATTGAAATCAACTTCAGGATGCTGGAAGGACTCGACCAAATTGCGCAAGCAGCTGGCAGCTCAAAGTACCATCTGGCACGTACCTTTCATCAAGTAACTAGCTTCTCACCAATGGCCTATACCTCTAAACTCCGAATCGAACTTGCCGTGAAATTGCTTCGGAATAGCGCATTATCAGTTGAAGAGATCGCTAGGGAGGTTGGCTACCAAAATGGCAGTTATTTTAGCAAAGTATTCCGCAATTGGACCGGCTACTCACCAAGCAGGTTTCGTGAAGGAAAGGAACTTCTTTCCATCGATGAGATCATGTTTGACTAGATACATACCGCAATATTTTACATACGACAGCAAAACATTACGCTAGCTTCCATACCAACTTCGTCTTATTATATGGCTATTACTTCAAATGAGAAGGGACGAGTTCATGTAATGACCAATCATCACCAATGGGCTGCCACGCCGCCGCTCGGCTGGAATAGCTGGGACTGTTATGGAGCTGCTGTCACGGAAGAAGAAGTACGTGGGAATGCGCAATATATGGCTGAACATCTAAAGCCTTTCGGCTGGGAGTATATTGTCGTCGATATACAGTGGTACGAACCTGGTGCCATTTCTTCCGCTTACCGTCCTTATGTTCCGCTCGAGATGGATGCGTTTTCCCGCCTCCTACCAGCAGTGAACCGTTTTCCATCCGCTTTAGATGGACAAGGTTTCAAGCCATTGGCTGATTATGTTCACAGCCTGGGTTTGAAGTTTGGTATTCATATCATGAGAGGTATTCCACGTCAGGCGGTTCATGCTGATACACCCCTATTTGGGACAAATGCAAGCGCACGGTCCATTGCAAAGACATGGGATGGCGCTATTTGCAAATGGAATACGGATATGTATGGTGTCGATCCGGCAAAGGAAGGCGCGCAAGCCTATTATGATTCGTTATTCGAACTTTACGCTTCGTGGGGCGTCGACTATATCAAAGTGGACGATATCGCAGCCTCTCTACTCTACGGGATTCAATTAGACGAGATTCAAATGATCCGGAAGGCTATTGATACGTGTGGCCGTCCGATGGTGCTGAGCCTTTCCCCTGGTCCCGCTCCGCTTGAGTTCGCTGAGGAGCTAAAGACTCACGCCAACCTCTGGCGTATGACCGATGATTTCTGGGACATCTGGCGGCTGCTTTACGGCATGTTCGAACGCTGTGAGAAATGGGCGCCGCATGTTGGCGCAGGAAATTGGCCGGACTGCGATATGCTGCCACTCGGTCACATCGGCATACGTTCCGTTGACGGTGGGGCTAGCGACCGTTGGACGCGATTCACACAGGACGAGCAGCAAACAATGATGACGCTTTGGGCAATCTTCCGCTCGCCGCTTATGTTTGGCGGAGAACTAAGGGACAATGATGCGTGGACATTATCACTACTCACGAATGAAGCAGTGTTGGATGTTCTTCGTAACGGGCGAGATGCCCGTCAATTGTACCGGGAAGAAGAGCGGATTGTGTGGACAACGGAGGGGACCGATGGCGTCCGTTATGTCGCTCTGTTTAATGCTGGTGACGACATCCAGACCGTTCAAGTAACATCATCCCAACTTGGTGCTCCTGCAATCGGTAGTGTACGTGACCTATGGAATCGCGAAGAACTCGGTACACCAGAGGAGCTTTCTTTTACACTTGCCCCGCATGCGTCTATGCTGTTGAAGCTTTCTCTTTAAAACAAAAAAGCGATCTTTAGCCATATTGGCTAAAGGTCGCTATGAGTAACGGTTATAATTGAGACTAAAAAGCAGCCGAATGGGTGCTTTTATTAGGTTTGCGACGGAATGTGATGAACACTAATATAAAGTCTGGTAACGCTAAAAATCTCTTCAAAAAGAAGGTTAAGAACCACCTAACTTCTACTCACCTTTAAATCACCACTCAGTAAAAACCTTTGTTGTACCTAATAATTTCACTTCCCCATTTGGGAGCAGCCCCCAGCTGTTTGCGATAGACGATCCCAGCCATATAGATGCTTATCTCGTACAGGACAATCAACGGGACAGCAACCAGCATATCGGAGATAAAATCCGGCGGCGTGACAAGAGTACCAATCAGAATTAGCACAAAATAGGCAATGCGGCGCATTTTGCGTAGCCGATTCGGATTGAGAATACGGATAGCTGTCAGGAACATAATTATGAGAGGAAGTTCGAATAAGAGAGCGATCGGAATAATAATATTGAACATAAACGTAAAGTATTGGGCCATTCCAAACGTCTCCTCTAAATGCAACTTCGCAGTCATATGCCTAGTAAAAGTGAATGCAAGCGGAAATACAACGAAATAAGCAAAGGCTAATCCTATCAGAAACATGATCAGAGCGAATGGGATATATTTCAGTGTCGCTCTTTGCTCATTCTTCTTCAGAGCGGGCTTTACGAACGCCCATAACTGGTACAAGGCGAATGGAATAGCCGGTATCAAAGCGATAGCCACGGCAAACTTCATATAAATGCCGATCCCATCCCATAGAGAAAAGGCGTGCAAGGCTATTCCGTTTGCCGGCTCTAGACTCATCAAGTAATTGTATAACGGTTGTACGGCAATTAGTCCGAGTATCAATCCAGCCACAAGTACGATCAATATGTAGATAATTCGTTTACGAAGCTCACCGATATGCTCGAAGAGCGACATATCCACGTCTTCTCGAATCTGCTTCTCATTCGACTGTTTCCCTTGAGCAGTGCTATTACCGGCTACCACTTCAGTTCCTCCTTCCAGTATGGCTTCATTAACTAGGAAGTTTCTTATTATCCACTACCTCAACGCCTTCCTTCACTTCAATCCGCTTCGAATCCTTATCCCAGTTGTCACTATCACCGAGCATGTCCTTTGCTCCCGCTTTGAACTCTTTCAGCGTGCGACCGACTGCACGGCCAAGTTCCGGCAGTTTGTTTGGTCCGAATAACAGCAATGCAACAAGGACAAGTAAAATAATTCCTGTAGCTCCAATTCCCGAAAACATATTTTTTTCCTCCCTTATGATTAGGATAGATAAGATTTTTAAATGGTCGTTGCGGACAATCGTCCGGCCAGGAATATCCCCAGGCATATAAAACGTCCCTCCGTGACCATTGTTCCCGGATATATTAATGCTTGGCTCCAAGCCAACTTCCCTTAATCCTTACTCCAATCGAAATCAATTTTATTCAAAAAAGCCCGAGCAAGTACCATATGACCGGTCTGTGTTGGGTGTACCCGATCCAAGGCTAGCGCTGCGGAATAAAGCTCCTTCAATACGCTGTCGAATGCTGCTTGCGTATCAATGAACAAAGCATCTATTTCTTCGGCGATCCGTTTCACGACTATTCCATATTGATCCATCTTTGTTCGCATGTCATCTTGGCAATTGGCTTCGATGAAGAACGGTGTCATGAGCACGAGTTGCTTCGTAACTGGCAGCGCATCCTTCACCAATTCACGAAGTGTGCTTTCGTACTCTTCGATATACACATGAGATGTATGAATGAATGGCGAGTGGAATTGGCGCCATACATCGTTAATACCAATCATGATGATCAGCCAATCTGGTTGCTGATTAATAACATCCGTTTCCCATCTTGCTTTGAGATCCCGCACGTTATTTGCGCTCACTCCCATATTCACAACGCGAATACCTAGTTCGGGATACCCCGACTGCAGCAGCGCATCTATAAGACTTACATACCCTTTTCCGACTCCTCCGTATAGTCCTTCTCCAATCGGCCTTGCACGCTCGCAATCAGTAATTGAATCTCCGATAAACAATATTTTTTGGCCCTTAGCGATTTTCATCCGTATTCCCCCTTTTTCATTTCTCCGAATATAACGTCGCCATGCCTGAACGTGGAATATCAATGGCATGAATTCCTGGTTCTAACATTAGCGTTGATCGCTTTATGCAATTCCCCTTACAATCTTTTATCTCGATTATTTTCTTATCAACGGCACGATCCACCTCGACATACACTTTGCCGTAATGTGATCCATTGATCAGAATGACTATAGGCGGCAGATCACGGTTTAGCGAAATGACCATACGATTGTATACTGCAGCAATCAACTTACTTGTATCGCTAGCAATAACAAGAGGATATAGAAGTTCAGGGTTGTAAGGCTCGAGGTGCCCATCCAATAGTACTTGCTTGTGTTCATTCCAAAATTCAAGCCAATAGCTGACCATTTCTAAATGCTCGTCTGGCAAGGAGTCAAGAAGTACTGAGAGTTGTGGAACAGCAAACAACACATTGATGAACTGTAAGGCTGCGCTCTCCACTGGCTCTTCTTTACTCCACATTAACATGTCAGAGTGTGCCGCAGTATCACCGCACAGCAGACGAATATCAATCGTACGAATCCTATTCTCCAAGAAATCATTTGGACAATCGCCTGCCCGAAACATATTTCCGTATTTCCGCATATTTGGCCCAACATAGCATTGGCGGAATTCGATCATAACTTCTGGATTGATTTGACGTAATCGTTCCATGATAGTTATCATGAGTCGGTCCACAGCTTCAGGTACAGATACATAGTCCATTCCACTACCCTGTTCATGTTTATAATTTCCTGCAAGACGGAAGCTATCAACAAAATCCAACTTTAAACCATCTAATTCCCATTCTCGTATTGCAGCCTCATAGATACCAATTAAATATTCTCTCGCTTCGGGATAGCGTGGATCTATAACTCCAAAGCCCCTCGAGTCGATTGTATAAAGCATCTTATCCTGAAACTTAACCCAAGCTTCACTATGCTTACCAATATAAGGGACGGAATACCAAAGCATGTACTTCATGTCCATGGCATGAACGCGAGCCACATGGGCCTTCATGTCATCTATTTTGTCCGCACATACCTCCCAATCTCCACAATAGGCATAGCCACGCTCATTGTTAGTGGTTTGCCAACCATCATCAACGATGACGGTTGTGCATCCAAGTCCTCTAGCTAAACGACACTGTTCCTCAATCTCGTGTTCCTTTAGATTTTGATGAAAACTGTACCATGTGGAATACATGGGCTCGCGCGCCGCGGCCGGAACTTGTGAAGGCGTTAATCCTGGACGCTCGCACCACCATTGCTGCACATCTCTTAAGCTGTCATAATATGCAATGTTTCGGCGATCCACTCTTAAGGTGGCTTCGTAATAACGAATAGGACTCGATAGTTCCTCAAACAGCGTTATGGAACAATTAAAGATTGCATTTTCCTCATTGACCCCGGCCTTGCACACAACTGCATTCAAAGTATCTGAAAACGCAAACGTCATTCTATTGTTGCTTGCCCCGCTAAATAAACTAACGACTGGCGCGGAATTGGTTGACCTGCTTGAAAAGCCGGATTGCCAATCAGGTATCAAACTGCGGTTGCGGTTTCCATTCGGATGCCATACGCCAGTTACATCACAAATCGGGAAGCTCCATGATACTTGCATAACAGATGGTATACATAGTTGATCAGCTTGGAGTTGGATATGAACGAATTCTATACCTTCATCATACGATTCAACACTAAGCTTCGCATGAAATTGCTCACTTTCACTAACGAACTGATAGGGGGAATCTTGAACATGTACAGCTTTCATATAAACAACCTCCCGTTAAGAAACGAAGAATGATAACAAGCGCTACATTGCCTTTTGCTTTCGGTAGTCCCCTGGCGTTACGTTCATCACTTTCTTAAACAATCGAATGAACGAAAGGGAATGTGTGTAGCCCACCTTCATTGCAATATCTTGAATAGAAGCATTTGTTTCCTCCAATAACTGCCTCGCATGTCGAATGCGGAGAAGCGCCAAATAATCGACGAACTTTTCCCCCATCTCGTCCTTGAACAACTGACTAATGTACTTGGTATTTAATTGAAAATGGTCGCTGATCATTTGTAATGATAAATTCGGATCCGCATATTGCTCTTCAATATACGATTTAATGTCTAGAATCAACGTGTGACCGCTCCGCTTTTCACGCATTCGGCGAATATGATCAAATGTTTCTCCAAGCAGATCGTGATACTGCACTTTGACTTCATCCAACGTTTCAAACTTCCCTACTATTCCCGAGAGTTTAGGGTATATTTCCAAATCCCAGTTTCTGCGGTATTCATACGCCATTTCCTCCAATGATTGATTCAGATGATAGTTTAAGTAATTAACCGCGATGATGATCTCTTCCTTAGAGCTCAGGTTATTATGTAAATTCAAAAACATCTCCTCGAAGATCAATTCCCACTCCTCATTGTTTTGTTTGAAACAGGAGGTAAGCTTACGAATAATATCCAAATTGCGGTAAATCGTATCCGAAGACTTGGCGTTCATCTCCGAATATAAAAACGTTCCCGCTCCCCCTAGCACAGTCTTGTATTTCAACGCATTTCTTGCGTCCTCAAAGGAAAGCGGGATTTCGGTTACCTCTACCACACCGGAACCGATGCCCGAAGTAACCGAAAAATGAAGATGATTCTCCACCCACACGCGGAGCTCTTCCCCCATATTCTTCAGTATTCGCAAACTCGCTTCTTCATCGCTTGCCGTTCCATACAGGACGCCGAGCCGTTCATTGGCGATCCACTCCGACCAAACAGGGATAGCGTGCTTTCCGGCAATTTCGTTCACGACACTTTTCACAACAAACTTAAGCAAACTCTGATCCCGCTGATGATAAGCGCTTGTGAACTCCTGATATTTGTCGATTTCAATCACTGCCACAATCAGACATTTCAACTCATGGGTACTCTCCAAACCGTTGAGTTCCCCAATCCACTCCTCCGGTGAAATCGCCCTGGTGCCCTTTATCGTTTCCTGAAAAAAATATTGACGCCGGTATAATAAATCCTCTTGATGCTGCAGTTCATATTTGTTGGATTGTTCAACCAACTGATTCAGCGCAGTCTCAATGAACCGAAACTCATCATTTCCACCATTTGCGATGAGCAACTGGCTTTTCTGCTTGGCAAAATGCCGGATTTGTTCGACAATCACTTCAACCGGGCGATAGTTCCTTTTTGTGGCCAATATAAACCATACGAAACCCATGATCAGGGTTCCTGCAGTTATTCCTAACCAGATCCAATGAATACGGGAGAACACATGATACAAACCGCCGTCGCGAAGCCCGCTGTGAATAATCCAACCGGTATAAGCCGAAACGGCGGAATTGATTTCAGACCCGTTTTGAGGAGCATTGGCGTTCAGAATATCGGTTCCGTTCTGATCCTCCAGTTGAATATAACTGAATTTAGAGCTGGACATGTCCAATATGTACTTGGCGAGCTCCTGAACGCCTACGTTGACGACAATAAAGCCTCTATCTCCGCTCAGCAGCGGCACATTACGCACCAGAGTGATGACGTTTGTCGGAGGCTCGTCTGCAAACTCCCTGTACGGGCGAACTGGAAACCATTTCGGCGGCGCTCCTTCCCGCAATATTTCTCTTGCAAACTCTTGGTCGCCGAACTCGCTTAGCGGCATGATCACGTTTTTGCTCAGTACCATTTCATCTGCCGTGCGGTACATATAGATTGAATCGACAAGCGGCAGGGATCTGATCGTTTCACGCAGTTTTTTGGACGGCACGACAAGGCTTTCGAATACTTCTTGCGATGATTTGAAGTAATAACCCTTCAGTTCATCGTTATAACTCGTTTCCTTCATAATTTGTTGGCTATTGAACTCCAGCGTTCGGTCCAACTGGACGAGAACTTGTTCCATGAACACCTCATTCACCCGTTGAGCTTGTTCACGAGACACATTATTCACAATAGCAAAAAAGATAATCGACAAGCTGAATATAACGAGGATAAATATCGGCAGATAGGAAAGTAAGAGCCGAATAAACCATTTGCCCGGCATGTGATGCCCCCCAATAGGTTCGAATAGCATTTAGACTTATGAACAATCAGCGGAGATATACGTTCAGAATCGTTGAAATAAACGTCCTGGTCAATATACAACTTTCCGTCAATATACGTTATTGTATCATTGCCTGCTATTAACCCTGCAACCACAAGTTTCTTTCATCCTAATAAATACGGCGCCTTCCGCTGAGGGCGCCGTTTCATTCCTTGCTTATTTTTTCTCGTAGATATCCATGACTGTAACGATCTTGTCTTTATTTTTATTGTAATACGTATTGTACCACTCTTCGATTTTACCGCCGCCTGCTTTGGTCCACATGTCCTTCGCCGTTTGAGTAGCCATTTGCACGCTATAGTCCTTGGTGACGATCGCCTTCGAATACTCGTCTCCCAATTTGGAAACGCTCTGATTGATCATATTCAGGTCGTTCGGCAGGGCCGGTGTGTTCAGGAAAAAACCAGGTATCGGCGTTTGCGGATTCACATAGGTTTTACGTGCAGTCTCCAGAATGGCTGTATATTCCTGACCAACGGGAGTACTCTTGTCGATATCCATGATTCGGGGATCGCATTTGAGAGTAGCATCGGTTGGATTGCTCACCAAGGAATAGTCGCCGTTCCAAGATTTTTCCTTTTTGTTTTTCTCTAGGTCTATAGGAGCCGGACAACCATTAGCATCCAATTTATAGTGTTCTCCCTCGATTCCCCATTTGAGCGCTTTCACCGTCTCTTCTTTATTCAGAAAATCGATGTATTTGATGACGGATATCGGATCTTTCGCTTTCGCGTTAATAACACCCGGTGTCGCTCCCGCCCCGGACAGCGCCGGAGCGAACTGGCCGAACTGGCTCCTCGGCAGCATGATCGGAATGACATTACCTTCAGGCACGTTTTTCTTGAAAGCCTCGAACGTCGACTTTACATCGGCCCACTGCATCGTATAAAAACCCAGTTTTCCGTTTACGAAATCGCGCTTTGCCTTTTCCCCATTCGCATCGGCGGCAAAATCCTTATCAATTAGGCCATCCTGATACAACCGCTTCTTAAATTCGGCGATAGCCTCCGTTTGCTTCCAAGGATATACCATTTTCCCGTCTTCCAAGGCTAAGCCAGCGCCAGGCACCCCAAAAATCCAGTTGAATATATTTTGGTTAAACCCGCCCCCAAGCGACATACCGAACGTATCTTTTTTGCCGTTTCCATCCGGATCGTTCTCTGTAAACGCTTTGGCGACGGCATACAATTCCTCGGTTGTTTTCGGAACCTCCAGATTGAGCTTCTTGAGCCAATCCGTCCGCACCAAGAAAACCCAGTTGATGTCCGATGGAACGAAAGCTCCGGCTTCATACAATTTTCCGTCATCCTGGGTTCCCAGCTTGCGAAGAATCGGGTATTTCTTCAGCAACGCTTTATATTCCACACTGTATTTTTCGATGAGATCATCCAAGGGCATTAGCTGCTTGGACGTGTACCAGGCATTTTTGTTCAAAGCATCGTAATCCTGGATAAAATCCGGCGCAGTGCCCGAAGCGAGCAGGACGTTCAGCTTTTCTCCCGGATTGTTGCGCAAGATCGGCACGAAAGTGGCGTCGACCGGCCCATTTTTGTTGATCCACTCGGTCCAACGGTTTTTCTCGTAGGTGCCTTCATCTGCGGGAACGCGGCCTCTGTCATAGACCATGACGGAAATATTCCCTCTTTTTTGCGCTTTAGCCGTAGCCTGCTGATCAGCCGATTCGTTTCCTTGCTCCTTGCTGCAGCCTGCGAGCACGGATCCTGCAGCCAACATTGAGGTAAGCGCCAATAGGAACGTTTTATTTCTTTTCTGCACAGATAATCCTCCCTTTTTTTAGTAGAAGCCTTTAAGTTTAACGATGAAAAACTGCAACAACCTTATCTCTTGAGCATCACCCCCTACTAAAATCTCGTTATGACTAGCTCTAATTCAATAGGAGTTCAGGAGGAGATGCAATACACAAGTTTTCGGTTCGGTATACGATAATCCAGTTCCAGCGTTATATTGGTAAAATTGTATATAACTGATTATCGCTTATCGGACATAAACTCGCTTGTTTCTGCGTCTACGTTATGTCCACCTCGACATCGTTAATCAGAGCAATTATTTTTGTCCCGTCCGCAAATTGATTGCTTACAATATTTACGTTCTTGCATGCATAAAGCTGAATCGGGTATTGCATGACGTTATGCAGCGGATAGGAATCGCTTCTCGTTATGACATTGCCCGCGAAAGTGATTCCGTCGATAGAACGGCCATACACAATGCCGACATCGAACGTAGCGAAAACATTGTTTTCAATCGAAATGTTGCGGTGATAACAGGCCTCAAATGACTCCGGACGCTCAATCTCAGGATCGATGTCAATAACGGCTCTTCCCCAGTCCGGACAGCAATAATTGCAATCCAAAAATTCGTTGTGGCGAATTATAACTTGCTTCACCGCCCCCGACTCGAACCAGTAATTGGCGTCACCGGAAATTTTAACGCCGGCCCCCGGGGCGCTGATCCTATTACCCTCAAGCAGCACGTTCCCCGATGTGCTAATCAAGAAACCGCGGGCGCGGTTTGACCTCACGGCGCAGCCCACGACCGTCAGATCGGGATTCCAAGTCGCATTCCCGACCATGTCGTCGACGTTCGCGTCGCTAGGCAGCGGCTGCTCGAATGTCAGCAGCAGATAGTCCTTATTCAACGCTTTCACATCTTTAATCGTAGAAACAGCATACGTAAGCAGCGAATCGCGGCGAACGAATTCGATCGTATCTCCCGGCTCGGCAATGGGAATGCCTTTGGCCATACGATGAACCAGCTCGATCAATAACCGGTTGTCGCCAAGACGCTCCGCAATCCGGGCATATATGCCGTGTACGTTGCACGGATCGTCCAATTGATTCTCGAACAAACAATGGTCGATGACGATCTGCCCCCGGCAGTTGACAAAATGAGTGGCATCGGCGGCGGCGGTTACGAGTCGGTCTGTTCCGGGTCTAAGCATCACGTTGAATTCACGCAAGTGAATATGCGTACACTTCTGTGCAATGAGTCCCATCCCCGGGGCATGATGGACATGGATCGATTCCAGGCTGAGCTGTTCCCCGCCATCGATAAAAAAAGCCGGGTCCTCTCTTCTGCCGAACCGCATGACGATAACGTTTCCAGCTTGCGGCAGCTTGATGTTGTCACCACGATACTTGATCACGCCCGCTGCTGCTTCCTCGACGCGCACTTTGCGGTAAGCGCCCCAGCTCAGCCTGTCGCCGCTTTGATAGGCAGGCGCCTTTGTCTGCTTGTCGAATTCGTTCAGTCCCCATACCTTTTCCAGTTTCCCGCCATACTCGAACCACACGGCGTTTCCCTCAACTTTATAGTAGGCACCTTCGGGCAGTTGGATATCGAACGATTCAGCGTCTATACGGCAGACCGTTCCTTGGGCAAACATCGGCTTCTCCCAATCGATCACGAGGTTGCGAATCGTTGTATGACTGCAGTCTTCCATAACAAACGGAATCATCGGACCATGGAAAATAAATTCTGAGCCTTGTCCGTCAATCGTAAACCCGTTTCTGCCGGTCAAAAGAAAGGCTATGCGCCGCAATCCGTCCTGATCGTGATTAGAAATAAACAGATGCTTCTCTATTGCTCTATCGGGCCAAAAATGATAGACGCCCTGCGGAAACACGAGCTTAGCGCCATCGATTTCTTTACATGATTCTAGCGCCGATCGTACGGCCAGTGTGTTGTCAAATCCTTGTTCCGGCTTCACCCCAAACAGCTCCGCGCGAACAATCATATGGTTATCCCCCTTGTGCCTGTCTGGCGTCATAAACTAGCAAGCTCTCGCCCAACCCGTTCCAACAGCTGACGGCATAAGTCGGCGAATGGCACGACTCTCCATCCAATTGATGACGATAGAAGGTATCCTCGCCCTCCCAAAGCAAGCGGAAATCATCCTCGTCCTTAAACCGGACATATAGCTTGTACCCTTCAACCCCGAGCATTTGTCCCCAAGCAAGCTCTACCGCATTTCCGGAGTCTCTTCGGACTCGCAGCCCTTGCGGGACCGATGGCGGCAAGTCACTGTAATAAACAGGGTAATCGGCGGACGGCTCACTTTCACTTAACCCGGTAAGAGCTGTAATCCGGACATGATGTTTCCGATGTCCGTCCGCATGCAGACGGTACTTCAAGTCATTTGTCATACCGGCCACTGTCCATCGCTCCCCATGATCGGAGCTCGTTTCAACGCGGTAGCATACCTCCCCAGTCGATCTCTTCCAATGAATGACCGCACCGCCTGCAACCTGTACCGCTTTCCTGACCTCAGGAGCCATCGGAGCAGGAGCTTCTGACCATTCGAGGACATAGGACCCTTTCGCTTCGATTGGGACGATGATTTGCAAGCCGTCGCGTTCATCGATTTGAACCGGTACGGCCGTTCCATTTATGTACATGCCGATCTCGCCGCCCGCCAGATCGATCGTTGCAAGCGAATCGGCATGAATACGAATCGTCAAGGTGATGGGACCGTTTGTTTGACAGCGGCCTATGAAACGCCCTGCCAAATCGAAGGTTGCTTGAACCGCTCCTTCCGCTTCTCCATCGACGGATATACTGAACGGTCCACAGCAAATGTAACTGCCGGCAAGGATCGCTAACGTAACTCCCTCCGCCCGTCTTCTGATCCAGCCCGCCCGGCCTTCAAAGGCGCTCTCCGCTTCCTCCCAGCGGAACGGCTTCTGTCTGCGGAATATCATATCGTTGCCATTTGGCGTCATGATCGAGCATCCGTAACCTGTATGCTGGGGCTTAACCGATTTGTACGGCGTAATGACCGTCATGAAGTCTCCTGTACCGTCCAGCCACATTCCCCTGGTCATGCCAGTGGCTAACTCCGTTCTTTTCGTTATGTTCCCGTAAACGGGATGAATGTGCGGGAACGTCTCCTCCTTATGCACAAACCATGAGAACCTCCGATAGACGGAGGAATTGAACACCGCATCATAAACGACGATGTAATCGGTGCCGACCATCATGACGCTTCTGCTCGCATACTCGGGCCAAGCGTACGCATCTTCCTTCGCCGAAACGATTTCCGCGAACGAAACGGCGCCTAAGTCGACGAGAGGACGATGAAGACTGTTCGGTCCGATCGACCGGTACGCTCCCTTTTTAAAAATACCGAAATTCGTACATAAATCGGTGTCGGCCAATCGGTCATCCCCTACGTCCTCATGACCGTTATGGCTGAACGCCTTCCCTCCGGCATAGTAATACAGCACGCCGCAACCACCTTGACCGCTTATCCCCCAGCGATAATTATAGCCCTTATCCAGCTGCTGCAGCATGACGAACGCCTCCTCCGGGGTGCTGACTCCCGCTCTGAGCACGATACCGTATCCGGTATATTTACAGCTTGTCAACCTCGGCTTCGTGCCCCTATTCGGTGAATACCGCTTCTGCATAAACTTCCATGCGGAAGCTGGAGAGGCCTCAAAGTCGGAATCATCTGGTGAGGTTGCCCATAGAATGGCTTCCGCCGTCATCGGATCGTACTGTATCAGTTCATGACCGAGCTGACGGAAACTCCAAGGTGGCACTCTGCGCCTCGCATGGGCGCCTTGCGGAAGCAGCAATCTTGCCTGCTGCTCAACCCCTGCCTGCAAATCTATGGAAGGACTCGCCAAGCTGTTCAGAATCCAGCGCGCTAGCTTCGGCATCTCCTCGGTCAGTAGGTGGTTGTCTCCGGTATAATAATATTTCAGCATATGGGCGGTCTTCATCACCGGCTTCAAGAAAGCCCAAACATAGCAAGCAACGTTCTCCGTCCACCTTCCGCCMCTAGCATCGATCTGTTCTTGATCGGACCGCGTATGAACCCGCATGTTCCATTCAAGCGACCGGTCGAACTGCTCGACCCATTCCCGAGCACAAGGATGCTCGGGAAAGAACACCGCCATCAGCGCTGGAACCCCTCTGACATCGGACAAAAAATTAGGGTGTCCGCTGAGCATCGTTTGTAGCGGCATGTAATCCTCCGATGCGTGCAAATACGCCATCAGCAAATACATGCCCGTAATCCTTCGCCGTTCATCCCCTGTCATATGTTCCCTAAGACGGTGATAGGCGTCGATCCATTCATCATAAATGGCTCGTGTTGGTACCGGAGAGAAGCCTTGATCCTGACGAGGACCATACAACGCGAGTCCGTTTACAAGTTCGGTATTCCGAAGCATGCTGTCCAGCTCGGCTACCGTAGCGATTGTTCCCGTCTCGAACATAGGCTCCGGATAAGCTCCGTCATCCGGATACGTGAGCACCCAATCTTTGATTTTATCCAGACTGAGAAGGCTGTACCACTGCTGCAGCCAAAGTGTATGCGAGCTCGGCCCTCTCGGACATGCCTGCCCGCGGTCGGCCGCTTCTCTCCATATTCGATCAAGCCGCTCGACTTCTGCAATATCTTTCCGATGGTCGTAACAGCAAACCGCAGTGGATCTGCTGCCGTTTCGGATCGGATACTTCCAGCTTAGCCGTTTGTCCTTATAATGGTACTGAACGGCCAAACGTTTGCCGGAGCTCCATATGCTGTATTGTCCGTCGTTCCATCTCTCCGGATTTCGAATATAAATACCGACGCTGTCCATCGCACCGTTATCCCAGAAAGTCGCCATGTTCAAGCGTTCGAACCCTTGCCACGGTTCATAAGGAAGTAGGCAGAACGGCAGCTTCGAGTCGCCGGAGGCGTGCACCCGCAATTCAATGTGCGTGTCTGTCACCTGCCTGTCGATTTCCTCGAAAGGATATCGCTGGAAGCCTTCGAGCCTGTCATTCCTATTGAAAGGTCGGTTGGGCGCATATCGGTGAGTAGGATGGAAATGTATCCATTCCGTACACAGATGAACATCATCCTCGTCGCTGAAACCGTCCATCTGTTCGTCCACTTCTACGAAATCCATCCCGCTTATCATCTTCAAGGTTATGACGTAGGCTGCTTCATCCACCAGACACGTTATTTGGGCGACAACCTGAAGCGGGCCGTTCTCGACGATGGCGCATCTCATGCTGGCCTTCGATCCGTTGTTATAAAGGTAGGAAACTCCCTGCCATACGCCGCTTCTTCCAATCTGGTAAACGAGCATTCGTTCGGACAGGCTTGTGGATTGACTTAACGCATCACAAGGAATTGCTAGCTGTATTCGTCCGTTGTCGATGATCCACAAGTCGTTCTCCAGGGTGCACTGCACCCTGGCATTCCTAATTTCGTCTCCTTGGTCCCGCTGCGCCGCTTCTCGCTCTTCGGCTACCGACAGCTGGTAGGCGCGTCTCCCGGCCGAAGGCAGATCGGTCATAAAACGGAGCATAACTTCCGCTCCGCCMTGGGATAAATCTGGAGGCGACAGCTGAAACATAACGTTATGACCGGTATCCATGTCGGTTAACCGCAGCGTTGACGGGTCCAACCCAGAAGTAAGAATCAAAGGATAGCTGACTAGCGTCGTCGGCCATTCGAAGTACGGATGACCCAGCACATCTTCGAGTAGGATGGTCAGCGGATTTCCGTTAAATGTTAAAGTCGTCATCATGTTCTCCTTTGATCGCTATGCTTTTGCTTCCCACAATATTGGGGTATTCACTAATGGAGCTGCGGAGCATCGTATCGTAAAATGCGTAGTTGTCATGTCCGAAATCCAAACATACCCCATATTGCCGAGAGGAGTCGGGGAGACGTATGCCGGCAATTCGCCAAGGCCGTGCGCGACGATGACGGAATCCGTCAATCCGCTTATCGTAGCCGTTCCGTGCTTGATTTGGCCAATATATCCGAACGGGGACCATACGCCAGGGGTGCCGCCTGAGACACAGACATGGCCAATGGGCTTCCCTTTTCCAATGTCTTTACTCCAAATAATGGACATCGGTGTATAAGTTCCTACCGTTGGAACCGTAGTACCGTAACGTTGGAGAGCTCCCGCCAGCGTAAAGTCGCTGCTAATTTTCCCCGCTCCGCTCGCCGTCACCACCGTCTCGTATGTAATCTTCTCCACGGCGTTCKGGCAATCGTAGCTGTTGTTCATAATGTACACGTTGCCTGTCGGATTGCTTCTAAATCGGATCGCGCATAAGCTTGAGCCCGTTTTGATCGAATTGCTGCTAATAATGCCCGATCCGTTGCTGATCCCGATTTGGCCGTTCGTATCTTCGAACGTGTTCCCTGTAAATACGAAAGAATCGATTAACTTAATAGAGTTGGACGCTGCATCGGAAGTTGTAAATCCGCCTTGGATAAAGCGATTGCCGGACACCGTACAATTACTGGCCTGTAGGAGAACCTTGCAATCGCTTACCATATTGCCGGAGACGGCGGCATTCGAAGCCGCTATGCCCGGGTAATGCGAAACTGCATGCATAACCCCTCTGACATGATTTCCTGTGATGGACACCTTTTCCACGACAGCCTGGTTAGTGAGAAACTGTATGCCCTCCCCGTCCGATACGTTCTCGACCGTGTTCCCCGTAATCGAGCTTTCCCCTCCCGGATTATGAGTAGGATTGTTGCCGGTGGAATTGTCCATCCGGATCCCGGCGGTTCTGACATTCTTAATCACATTCCCGGAAATGGTAAAATTCGTAATGCTGGCGAGCGCGATACCGTATCGCAGGTTTTTAAGTGTATTGCCGCTAATGACCATATTATGGAGGTTGCTTGCAGCAGTTCCCGACACTTCATCATTGGAATTGATCCCGCCGCCGATTGAATTGGAGAGACCGAACGTACTCACGCCGTCGTACAGGAAGTTGCCGACGACTTCGCCATTATACATGCCCTCCGGGCTGCCGGCGTGTTTGAGCAAAATACCGTCGCCGTTATGGTCATGGATCCGGTTGTTGGCTACGCGCCAATTCCAGCTCCCTCCAATCCTTATTCCTTCTTCGCCCAAATAATAAACGTCATTGCCTTCTACCGTGAAATTGTTGCAGTGAGTGATATTCATAGCGTCCGTACGATAAGACACATCCAAAGATGACAGTTTGAATTTGCTCGAATCCCGGACATTTAGCCCATGTGCTTGCTTGGAAAACAACTTCGTCGTTTTCGAGCTGGATATTTTCAGGTTTTCCACGAAGAATTCGGTGCAATTAAGGAAAGTAAGTACCGTAACGGTATCTGACGTGTTGTCTAGAAAAAGTTCCGCTTTCGTACCAAGTAAGCTCACTTTTTGTCCTGTTAGTGTAAACCCGTCCGTGATCCGGTATTTCCCATTGGGGAAATAGACGACGCCTCCGCCCGGAAAAGAGGATGAAACGTATGCTATCGTTCCGCGGATCGCCTCCGTATCGTCGGTCGTTCCGTCTCCCTTCGCGCCGAACCACCGGACATCGATCGTATCGTCCACCATCAACCGTTTGAACCGGGTACCGGACGCCGCTACGACAATCGTTCCCGTATTGTCAGCCGACGTGGTGTCGGCCAAATCGACACGAAAATGACCCTCTTTTCCTTCATCCCGTACAAAATAGAGAAACTCTGGGTCGGGACTGGTATTGGCCCGGATTTCGGCAATCGTAGTCGACACAACCAGATCCGCCGCTTTTAGGATCGGCACCTTCCCCTTGCCGTTAAGATCTCCATACACGGATTCGGTAACCGATCCTCCCTCTTTCCCGAAGACAGTTGACGACACTTGKAGCATGCTGCCCGCTGCTATCGCTGCGCCAGCCATGCCAAAGGCAGTCAACAGTTTTCTACGGCTTACTTTGACGTCCGTCTCCCCCGGCTGATCCTGGTCCAAACTTTTTTGTGCGTCCTGCTCCATCTTTTCATTTGGCATATTGATTCCTCCTTCATAATTGGGATAAACAAGGAATTTCGCTCACAACTTTGCATCATCCATTCTGCATGATAGTCCTTCCATTCCCCCTTTCGGCAAATTCACTGCGGCCGAACCTTCTACCCTTTGATCGACCCGATCATGACGCCTTTGACGAAATATTTTTGTAAAAACGGGTAGACGACTAACATCGGAACCACCATAGCTATGACGCCTGCCGATTGTATCGACTGTGGAGTGACGGACTCCATCATGTCATCGCTCAAACGTCCTTCCGTAACCTGTTGGGCCAACTGGTTGTTCATGATCATTTGCTGCACCAACACAGTCAAATTATGCTTTTCGGAGGAGTTGATATAAATCATGACGCTAAAAAACGAATTCCAATGGCCGACGGCGGAGAACAAGATGAGCGTGGCTATCACAGGCATCGACAGAGGCAGCATGATTTGCATAATCAAGCGGGTTTCACTGCATCCATCGATCCGCGCTGCGTCCTCCAGCTCGCCCGGAATATTCTCGAAAAAGGTTTTCAGGACAAGCAAATGGTACACCCCGACAAGACCGGGTATCCATAAAGCGCCGTATGTGTTCACCAGTCCCAAGCTCTTGACCAGCAGATAGCTTGGAATGAGTCCGGCGGAGAATAACATAGTGAAGAGAATCATTAAGGTTAAAGGTTTCCGGTAGTAAAAATAAGTGCGTGATAGCGGGTAAGCCGCAAGAATGGTGAATACCAAATTCAGTATCGTTCCGACGACGGTAATCTCGACGCTATTTTTAAACGCATGCACGATTCTCGTTCCCTCGATTAGTAGCTTATACGAATCCAGGGTGAAACCGACCGGCCACAACCCGACAAATCCGGAGAGGACGGCATGCTCCGAGCTTAAGGAGAGCGATAGGATATGGATAATCGGCAGGATACAGCTGATACCGAATATACCGAGCAGCACATAGTTAAAGCCATAAAAGATTTTTTCGCCGAATGTAGGCTTCATGTCGATTCTCCTTTTACCAGAGTCCCTGGTCGAATTTACGGGCAATTTTGTTCGTGACTAGCACAAGAACCAGCCCGACTGAAGAGGTGAAAAATCCTAGAGCTGTCGTTAAACTGAATTGGCCGCGCCCGAGACCGACTTCATAACTCCACACGCTGATGACATTAGAAATATCGCTAACCATCGGATTTTTGAGCACATATATTTGATCGAATCCGACATCCATCACATTCTCCATCGAGAGGATCAGCATAAGAATAATGACCGGCGTAATGCCCGGCAGCGTAATATGCCAGATTTGTCTCAACTTATTGGCACCGTCCATACTCGACGATTCGTACAAGCTCGGATCGATATTGGCGAGCGCCGCCAAATAGATGATTGCCCCGAATCCAACTCCCCTCCAAATCCCCGAACCGAGATAAATGCTGAGCCAGGACGACTTATTATACAGAAACTGTATCTTTTCCCAGCCCAATGCACTAATTAGTTTATTGATAATCCCCTGTTCCTGAGCGAAGATCAGGACGATGAACGAGCCAACGATGACCCAGTTCAAAAAATGCGGCAAATAAACGAGTGTCTGGATGACACGCTTATAGAACATGCGCCTGATTTCGTTCAGCAGGATCGCCAAAATAATCGGAAAGGGAAACGAGACCACGATGGTCAGCACGCTTATAAAAAACGTGTTCTTGATAATGGTAAGCATCATCGGACTGTTAAATAGTAGCCGGAAGTTGTCCAAGCCCGTCCAAGGGCTGTGAAGAATACCGTCCGCTAAGTTGTAGTTCTTGAAGGCAATAATCAGTCCCCCCATCGGGATGTATTTGAAAGTGATGAAGTAAACCAAAATCGGTGCAAACATGATCATAAGGGGGACGTTCATGTTGAAGCGTCGTCGCCTTCGGAGTCTTTCCTCCTTTGTACGAACCGCAGCAGCTTGCTGATATATTGCTTTTTTTGTTTCCATGTGAGGCTTCATCTGCTTTTCTCCTTATCCGCAAATTATGAAAGTTTTTCTAGCTCTAATTCAAACGGAACGCGGGAGGAAATGCCATACACAAGTTTCTCTTCGGTATACGATTATCCAGTTACAGCACTGCTTGGGCGAAATTGTATATAGCCGATTTTCGCATATAAGAAGTTGACCTTCTTTAAAATGTGAATGTGGGGGACGTGACAAACCAGCCCTGAAATCTTTTCACGGAAAATAGCATGCTTAATCAATGAATGATTTCACTGATTAAGCATGCTTTCCCAATTACCGCTCACTATTATTTTTTCAAATATTGCCCAGGAGTCGTACCGACCTTTTTCTTAAACGTATTGAAGAAATAATTGTAAAAGCCGCATAAACGGGCAATTTCTTTAATATCGAATTGACTCAATTTTTCATCAAACATGATCCTGCTCTTTCCGTACGGCACGGTAGGACACAGCAAAGAAGATAGATGTATCAACGGATTGATTCATCTATCTTCTTTATTTAGTCTCAAACATATACCCAAATTTGTTTCATTTATCGACCAAATCAGTCTCACTTATAACCGTTACTCACAATTTTGAATTCTCATCCCTACCGATACGCCCGCATCGCTTTGCGCAGCTCCGTAAGCGTAGGCCGCTTGCCGTACATCAGCACGCCAGTACGGTAAATCTTCGCCGCAAGCCAAGCCATCGCGCCGATCGACGCCAACTGAATCGCAATCGAGATCGCGATTTGCCAGAATGGCGGCGTACTCATCCCAATCCGCAGGAACATGATGAGCGGTGAGAAGAAAGGCACGAAGGACATCGTGACTACGAAGCCCGCATTCGGCTGATTCAGCCCGAAGATCGCAATCATGAAGGCCGCTACAATGACGAGGGTAACTGGCATAATCGCTTGCCCCACATCCTCTGTTCGACTCACAATCGAACCTACAGCTGCGAAAACCGTGGCATAGATGAAGAAGCCGAGCAAATAAAAGATCAAAAAGTACACGATGAGCGATAGCTGCAAATCATGCCAACTTAAATGCAGATCAGCGATCATAGAAGAGCTGCCACTCAAGCTTAGATTAACGGCTCCGACCGCAATCAACAGCCCAATTTGCGTTAACGCAAGCAAGCAAATCCCAATAATTTTGCCAAACATCTGCTTAAGCGGTGAGACACTTGTTATAAGCAATTCCATGACACGCGTGCTCTTCTCCGCTGTAATTTCTGTAGCTACCAAGTTTCCGAAGCCAATTACGCCCATATATAAGAGGAATAACATAACATACACGAGCGCATAGGAAATCGCAATTTGCGACTCCGTTTTACCTGCCGCTGCTTGATCTGATGTTGAAATTTGCACGGTCTCCAGGGATACTGGCGTTTGAAGATCCGTTTTTACGGCATCTGACAGACCCGCACCTTGCAAGACGATATCCGTTTTGATGAGGTGAAGCGTCGTTTGGAGCTTATTCTTCAATGAAAACTCCATAGTACCTTTGGATTTATAGATCATCTTAGGAAATCCGCCTTGCTTCGCATCGGCAATCTCCAAGAAGCCTTTAATCTTTTTATCCGCGATTTGCTGCTTCCCGTAGGCTTCATTCGCTGCTGTGCTGCCTCCATCCGGCAGTGGCACAATGAGAATATCAGGTTTTGATTGATTATTGTAAAAGGCGGTCAGTTTGCCAGCTACGCTAGTTTGACCTGTACCGAAAACGCCAATTTTGGTAGGTTCATCTGAAGATAATTGACTGATAATGGCGGGAAGATGAAACAGGACAGATAAGACAATCATCAATATCAGCGTCATAATGCGGAAGGATTTCATGCGAAAACGCGTCATATAGGTAAATTTGATCACCGTTAAAATCCTATTCATGGCTGTTCCCCACCTTTTGGATAAATATTTCATTCAGGGTTGGCTCCATGATTTGAAACCGCTGAACAGATGACCGTTCCATAGCAAATTGAAGAATGCTCTGTGCTGCTTCTGGATGCGCGATACGAAGCTCGTATCCGTTATGTCCTTTGTTCACCGAGGTCACGCCTGGAAGTTCCTCCAACCCAATTAAGCTCGTCTCTGTCTCGAGAATGACTCTCTCCTTCGGAAAGCTCGCCTTAATATCCTTCAGACTGCCTTGAAGAATGGTGTTCGAGCGATGCAAGATGCAGATATTCTCACAGAGCTCCTCCACATGATCCATCCGATGGCTGGAAAATAAAATCGTTTTCCCCTCGTCGCGCAGGCTTTTCACCGTTTTCTTCAGTAGTTCTACATTCACTGGATCGAGTCCACTGAAAGCTTCATCCAGAATGAGGATATCGGGATTGTGAATAACCGCGGCAATAAATTGAATCTTCTGCTGGTTCCCTTTGGACAACTCCTCAACCTTACGGTTGTAATAATCCGGAACTTCGAACCGTTCCAACCACATCTTCAAACTGCGATCTGCTTCACTACGTTTCATTCCCCGAAGCTCCGCTAAGTAAACGATTTGCTCACTTATTTTCACTTTGGGATACAGGCCACGCTCTTCAGGCAAATAGCCCATTAGGCTTCGTAGTTCTTCCCGATACCCCTGCCCGTTCCACCGAATATTTCCTTCATCTGGATATATAAGTCCGAGTACCATTCGCATTGTTGTCGTTTTGCCGGCCCCATTGGCGCCTAACAAGCCATAAATTTCTCCCTGCTTCACTTGCAGTTCGATGCGATTCACGGCGGTTTTATCCCCGTACTGCTTCGATACGTCTTGTACAATCAAAGGGTATGTCATCACTTGAGCCTGCCTTCCCTCACGAAATTGCTTACGTACACTATTTTACATGAAAATGGAAAAACAATGAATTTTTCTTCACATGAACAAAAAAAAGAGAAGCCCTCAACGCTTCTCATACCGATTTAACGCTAACTTCTGGATCTCAATCGCTCGATTAATTTTGGACGCTTTCATCTTACTAACGTAGCTATCGAACGCATCAAGCGGCTCGACACCGAGAATAATCTTCAGAGACATCTCATCGACGAGTGTCATCACATCCATCATAATCGAAGAAAATTCAGCACTCTCAAGCTCCGTCTTCGGAATTTGCGGTAACGTGTACGATTCAACTTGCGTATCCGCCCAGATGCCAATAGCTTTCCTTTGCTCTGGCAAGGTATAATATTGCTCCCCATACCGAGCATCCTGCACAAACGGCCCAAAATAGCTTGCTCTCGTATACATCGACAAAGCTTGCGAAGGTGCCAGCTTGTCTGGATTCCGCAGGATCCAATCCGTATAGGTCGGATAGCCGTCTTTCAGCGTGTAGCTCGTTCCTTCAATCCCGAAATTAAAGAGCATATGACCTTCGTCGCTATAGCCGTAATCCAGCAGCTTGGCAGCCTCTGACGCATGTTTACTAATACTTGAAATAGCTACTCCACCGGTACCGACATAAGCGTAGCTCTTCTGCCCGAATTTAGGCTTCTCCCCTTTATGCAAGACGGGGTAAGGGGCTGCAGCAAACAAAGCGGATTTGTTTTTCTCCTCGACAATCGGCTGCCATTTCCCAATACCTGCCCCCGCATTCCAAATCGTTGCTCCGCTTCGCCCCGTTACCATATTGGAGTCCATCGTTTTAGTATCCACGGAAGCGATATTCTTATCAATTAATCCTTCCTCATACCACCCTCGGAACGTAGCTAAGAAATCTCGGTAGCCTTTCTCCATCGGACCATACTTAACCTCACCATGATCTTGATAGAAGCCTTTGCGAATCCCATAAGCGCCTACAAAAGCACCGCCCTCAATCCCGAACAGCGGATTCGGCACGCCTAGAAATGTCAACGGAGCAGCAATTCCCTTTTTCTCTTTGAACGCCTTGAGCACCGTATGCCATTCCTCTATCGTGGTTGGGATCTCTAACCCGAGCTCGTTAAGCAAATCCTGACGGATGATGGGCCCTTGATAAGTACGAAGCTTATCGTCACCACGGATAAAAGGGAAAACGTAATAGCTGCCGTCATCGGTTCGAATTTGCTTGTCGATTTCGGGATGTTCCTTTAAGTACTGCTTCAGATTAGGCGCATACTTATCAATGACCTCGTTCAGTCTCAAAATATAACCATCTTTGATCGCCTTTTCAGGCCCGCCAGGGAAGCTGTCCCACTCGTACTCCATCATATCAGGCAAGTCGCCAGAGGCTAATAGGACATTCATCGCTTCCTTAGCCTGATTGGCTGACGGCTGTATGAAGGAAAGCTGAACACCAGTTCGCTTCTGCCATTCTTGAAAAAAAGGAATATCCTTGAATTTCGCTTTCACACTCGCGGCATTCCCATTCAACTCTGACCAATAGCTCATTTTCGTTGCTGCTGGCTGAGACTGCTCCTTATCCTTAATCGTAGCTGTAGGCTGCCCTGACGGTGTCGTAAGCGTCGTTGGGCTCTCAGAAGAGCATGCCGTCAGCCCAAGGGTGATTATACCTAGAAGTAATAGCAACTTACTGCCAGCTCGTCTGCTCATTCTGTTCCCCTCCCCGCATCTGATCGTTCGATCCTCATCAGTTCATTTCCTTATATTTCCCAGGTGTTATTCCCTCGTATTTCTTGAAAACACGAATAAATGTCGCTACTTCATTATAACCAACTAACCGCGCGATCTCCGAGATTGAATCTTGTTTATAGCTGATCATCTTCTTCGCTTGTTGAATGCGGTATTTCGTGATGTAGTCGAGTAAACCCTCACCTGTCTGATCCTTGAATAATTTAGATACGTAGCTGCCTCTTAATGCAAAGTTTTCACCAATCGTATTCACATTCAGATTAGCATCTTGATATTGTTCCTCGATGAATTGCATTACTTTCGCGATTAGTTCACGCAATGTTTCCGTGCGTTCCTTCGTCTGGTTCGCTTCTATCTTGGAAGCGGCAAACGCACATACCTCTCTAAGCAACAGCTGCAGCTCTTGCTGCATTTCTAGAATGGTGTCGCAGGCAATGATTGAATCCATCCATAACGGGTTATCCCCTAACCAAGGCTGCGTAGTCCCGTCTCCTAGCTCATTCATCGCTTTCACCATCGTGCCGACAAGATTGAAGATGAGACATCTGGCCAAAGTAAGCGACACCAGCGGCTTATCGAAATTAAGCTCCATGATTTCGTTCATGCTAGCCGAGGCTTGCTCAATATCTCCAGTTTTGATGAGATTAATAATTTGCTGCTCCACTTGGAGCGGATAATAGTAACCCAGCTGCAGCTTATCAGCCGTATCGATTCGGATCTCATCGTAGGTGATGATCTCTCTCTTCCCTCTAACCATCTTATATTCCATCGCGTCCAAAGCTTCACTATAAGCCTCGGCAACGCCAACTAAAGAAGTGTGAACACCGCTGATGGAGATCGTTAAATCCATATGGAACCGCGTCAAGAACCGCTGTGCCTCAGCGGCAATCCAATCCAGATCAAGCTTCCGCTCTGCCGCATCCGTTTCTGCAAAGTTCACCAAACAAACCATCATATCATCGATTTCAGCCACATACCCCGCATGCTGGCGATGACCGACGAGCTCTTCAACAACATTCGTGATAATGAACTGCATCAATTTTCTGCGTTCACTGATGTCCATACCTGGCAAATTCTTAGATATACTATCGGAATTCTCAACCGCAAACAGAATTACAGCGAAATGATTCGAAATCAAATCCATATGAAAGGTTTTGAACGCTTCCTCGTACGAAACGAGCGACTCAATTCTCCCTTTCAACAGTCGATTTAACATATTTGAACGAAGCACGTGATGGTGAGATTGCAGCTGCATCGCGATTTGATCCTTCTCATTCCGCGTATGCGAGATCACTTTCTGAATGAAATGCAGTTCATTTCCATCAGCACGTTCTTCGAAGGCATTTTTATCCGAAATCGATTGAACCAAACGTTGGATCGGTGAGTAGTTACGGCGCAGAAAGAACCAAGTTAGCACCGCTGCACCAAATAAACTGATCAGTATGCTGATGTAAGTAAACTTGCGGACATACTCCGCTTTTTCCCAATAAATGCTACTTGGAATGATCAGAACATATTTCAAATCAGAAACAGCCGATTGAATATAGAAAAGCTCTGATTCTCCATCCTGCGAAGGTTTATACGTCACCGTATCCTCATCCTGCAATTGCTCCAAAATGAGATTCTTATTCATCGTCACAGGGACATTGGAGAGTAGAACTTGATTGTCATGATTAAGGATGACGATTTGCCCACCGCTAAACCCTGAAATGCTTTCGATTGCCTTCTCGAACCGTTCCCTATCCGCCATCACAACGACAGTACCTGTCTGCTTACCATTCAGATCTTTGGGCAAGTGTGTGATGTACGCGATGGAGGAGGCAGACGGACCTGCATCTACACGCGGAAGGATAAGAAATTGGTTATTCGTAGCTTGGTGGATCGTATCCAGCCATTGCTCGTATCGGAGGGTACCCGTATTGTGAATCGTATCAAACGCTGTGTGCAAATCTCGCATATTTCCTGGACGGAGAATCGAAGCCTCCTGATCCCAAGTCACATAGAATTCGTCGATCGTCGCATATGAGGTTTGGTACATCCGAAACTCTTTCACGAGCTGAAAAGCCAGATATTGATCATCATTGGTTCGTACATTGGTGTACATCAGACTTTGAAGCTTAGCATTCCAAGTAATTTCCATATTCAGCCGTTTCATCAAATCGAACTGCGTATCGATCGTGTAACGGACTTGTTTCAGCAATGAATCATTCGCACGGTGAATTTCACTTTTTAATGCATGACTAGATTGCGAGTAAATGAGGATGCTCATCAGCATAGGCACGAATAATACGGCACTATACGATAACAACCATGTAAATACAATACTTTTTCTTTTGGGCCAAAAAAATCGAAGCTTCACATGGATCTCCTCCCACTGCGCACCTTGAAAATTCCTCTGAAGGGATTGTCTCCTTCACACTATTATACCTCTGTTCGCAAGGGGAGGAATGTCCAAAATGACAAATCCAATTGATAAAAACGCTACTAGATCTCTATTTCCATGGTCTATCCCTTCAGGGAACCTACCATTACCCCTTTGACAAAGAAACGTTGTACAAATGGATAGACACATAGTATTGGCAATGTCGCCACGACGATCGTCGCATATTTGATGGTTTCCCCGATCTGGAAACGATCGCCCGCATCGGCTCCGACGGACATGCCATCTGTTGAATTGGATATTAAAATTTCCCTGAGAACGAGTTGCAACGGGAAGAGGTCTCGATTTTTAATAAAGATCGAAGCATAGAACCAACCATTCCATTTATCAACGGCATAGTACAGAATCATGACGGCAATGACGGGCATGGACAACGGGATGATGATTCGGAACAAAATCGTAAAGTGATTAGCCCCATCGATTTTGGCCGACTCCTCTAAGCTGTCTGGTATCGCCATAAATGCTGTTCGCATAATAATCAAATTAAATGTGGAGATGGAGAAGGGAATAATCGTCGCCCATAGGGTGTCGAGCAAGCCTACATTTTTGACGATCAAATAGAGCGGGATTAATCCACCATGAAAGAACATTGTGATTACGATAATGATCATAAATGCCTTATTCCAGATCACATTTTTACGAGAGAGCACGTATGCGCCTAACGCTGTCATCAGGAGATTGACAATAACACCAGCGACCACAATAAACATAGTGTTTCGGTAACCAATGAGAATTCCGKGGTTCTTCATAACCCCTTTATAGGCTTCCCAACTAAAGCCAAGTGATTTATATAAAATGCCTTTGTGCGCAACTAATTCACTCGCATTACTGAACGAAGCAAATAGAACGTAAAGCAAAGGGTACAACGTAACCACAACAAGTAGGGTCAAAATCAAATGTATAGCAACATCGAATAGTCTTTCTACGAAACTTGGTCCTTTTCTCATCAACATCACCTCACCATAAGCTGCTTTCATTTACTTTACGACTAATGTAATTCGCTGTAATGAGCAGGATTAGATTGATAACAGAATTAAATAAGCCAACAGCTGAGCTGTAGCTCCATCCGAACTCAAGCAACCCTTTGCGATAGACGAAAGAGGAAATAACGTCCGCCGTTTCATAACTGACCGGATTATAGAGCAGAATGATTTTCTCAAAGCCCACGTTCAACAAATTACCCATACGTAAAATAAACATAATCGCAATCGTCGGCATGATACCCGGCAATGTGATATACATCATCTGTTTCCAGCGACTTGCGCCATCCATGCGTGCAGCTTCATACTGTTCCGTATCAATGCTCATTAACGCCGCAATATAAATAATAGATTCCCATCCAATTCGTTGCCAAATCTCGGATAAAATGTAGATCGGTCGGAACAACTCTGCTTTCTGCAGCATCGCTTGCCCATCATATCCGAAAGACATCGCGATATTGTTAATGACACCATCCGCATTCGTAAAGTCCGTAATAATCCCGCAAATAACGACTAGCGATATGAAATAAGGCATATACGTAATCGTTTGTGCGACTCGCTTAAAAGTCTTACTTCGCACCTCATTAATCAAAAGCGCCAAAATAATCGGAGCAGGAAACTCAAATATTAAGGAGTACAAGCTGATAACCAGCGTATTTTTCAGTATGCGCCAAAAGTAAAAAGAGCTGAAAAAATCATGAAAATGCTTAAAACCTACCCAATCACTTCCTAGAATTCCCTTCATAGGTGAATACTCTTTGAAGGCAATTAAGGCTCCATACATCGGTGCATAATGGAAAATCAAGTAATATGCGAGCACGGGTACCATCATGAGGTACAAGTACTTGTTGGCTATAAAATCACGGATATATCGATTGGTCCCCGTTCGTTGCTTCGTGAGCGTTACGCTTTCCAGTGGCTGTGTATTCGCCATCTCCATCCTCACCCTCTCACCAGTTTACTTGTAAAGGAGGGAGATCTTAGATCCCCCCACCTCTTCCTGCTTAACGAAACTTATCGCTTGTTATAGCGATCAAGTGCTGCTTGTTGAATCTCGATAGCGCGGCTTAAATTCAAGGACTTCATTTTATCCACATACTTCTCAAAGCCATCTACAGGCTCGTTGCCCAAAATGATTTTCAGCGTCATTTCATCCACCAACGTATTCATATCGCCCATGATTTTCGCGTATTCGGAGCTTTCTTCCGGAGTAGGCGTAAGCGGCGGCAAGCTGTATTTGGCTGTATCGGTTTTCTTCCACACATTGATAGCATCGCGTTGGGTCGGCAGTACAAAGAATTGCTCTGCATAACGCTTGTCTTGGATAAATGGACCGTTGTAGCTGCCGCGAATGTACATGGACATCGCTTGTGCAGGAGCTAGCTTATCTGGATTTTTCATCAGTAAGTCCGTATATTTCGGATAGCCATCCACCATCGAGTAGCTGACACCTTCTGTTCCGAAGTTGAAGAACATGTGACCAGCTTCACTGTAACCATAATCCAGCATCCTAACTGCTAATTCTGGATTCTTGGACTTCGCCGTTACCGCGACAATGCCTCCAGAGGAATACGGGTTATCCTTTTGACCAAATTTCGGCGTATCGCCTTTCTTAAGTACCGGATATGGCGCTGCTACCAGCTGTGCTTTAGGATCTTTGGCTTGGATTAGTGGCTGCCATTTGCCGATTCCGCCGCCTGCGTTACCAATACTTGCCCCTGTCGCTCCCGTTGCAAAGCTGCCATCCAAGGCTTTCGTATCCACCGTAGCGATGTTCTTATCTAGCAAGCCATCTTGAAACCATTGGTGGAACGTCTTCAAGTACTCTTTGAAGCCGCTTTCCGACGGTCCGAATTTGATTTTCCCATTCTCCAAATAGAATCCACGATTCACGCCAAATGCGCCTAAGAATGCACCATTGTACGATTCATTGAAAAATCTTGGTTTGCTGATAAAGGATAATGGCGCGGCTGCACCTTTCTTTTCTTTAAAAGCTTTCAAAGTCGTTGTCCAGTCATCAATCGTTTCAGGTACAGGAAGTCCTAACTCATCCAACCAGTCTTTACGAATCATCGGGCCTTGAAAAACCTGTAGATACTCATCTCCACGAATGAAAGGGAACGCATAGTAGCTGCCGTTATCCGTTTTCACCATCTTGTCGACGTCTGGATGCTCTTTGAGATATTTCTTCAGGTTGGGCGCGTATTTATCAATCAGATCATTCAATTTCAAAATGTAACCATCTTTAATGGCTTTCTCAGGTCCACCTGGGAAATCACTCAAGAAGTTGTATTCGATCATATCTGGCAAATCGCCGGATGCAAGCATCACGTTTAGCGCTTCTTTGGCTTGTCCTGTCGGAGGCGCTAAGAATTTAAGCGGAACTCCCGTTTTTTTCTGCCACTCTTGGAAAAAGGGGACATCGGCATGTGTTGTTTTCACACCTGTTAAGTTCCCATTCAACTCACCCCAGTAGGTCAGTGTTTTATCCGTTGTCATCGGATATGTAGTCGCTGTTGTTGTTGCTGGTGATTGTGACTCACTCGTTGTCGTCGTTGTTTCCGTTTTCGAGGAACAGGCAATCGCTGTCCCCATCATCATGACAATCATGGTTGAAGCTAAAATTTTCTTCATTCATTGACCCTCCACTACATGTTATGGTGAGATGCATCTCTTCCTTAAGCGTAGGGGATTCCATCGGATTAACCTATGAGCAATATGAAGAATGACATGGTCATTTCGTCATGTCGAATTGTTGATTTCCGCAATCCAATGGACGAAATCACAAAATCAGCCCTCTTATAGACAAAAAAATAGCACGGAATGATGATATTTCACATCATTCCGCGCTATATGTAACCTTTTACAAACCGAAAATGGCATCAATAACTGGCTTCGTTGTTCCGCCTGGATACAAGACATACAACAAGACATAAACCATAACGCCTGTTGGCGCTGTTAGCAGCCATACAATCGCCGCAACTTTACCGATTTTCTTATGTTTGAGGAATTTCTTTTTGTAAGCGAACCATAGTGTAACGAGGCCAAGAACGCCTCCGATAGTAGCCAAAGTAATATGGAAGAACAAGAACAAATGATAAGGCAACTTTAAGCTCTCCGGCCCGCCGAACGCCGTGTTTCCTTCAAATAAGGTACGGGACATGTAGATAATGAAAAAGGCTAAAGCGAAAATCGCGCCTAGAACCATCAGCTTTTCATGCGTATCCCGGTTTCCTTTGACGATATGATACCATCCGAATCCAACAAAAATGGCACTAATCACAATAAACATCGTAGAAATCGTGGGTAATATGTGCATCTTTCTAATCCTCTCTCTAAGCGCGATTCCAGTTCCCGCCTTGATTATTCAAGCTATCTTGTGATGGAATAGGATCCAATTCATCCTCATCCTTGCGCTCTCGGCGATACCAGCGGAAGAAAATATAAGCTAATGTAGCACCATAGATAATCTCTTGCAAGATCTTCATGATGACACCACCGAGCTGTTGATCATCGAGCGGTGACAAATGAGCAAAAGGAACAGTGACGTTGTTATACATATCGTAGATAATTGAATCCGCAAAAATGATAAGCGCACATGCGGGTGTCAACAACACACCATTTCCGAAAATATACGCCATCTTCTTCAAATCGTTCAAGCGATTCATCTCAGGAAGCGGACAAAATACTGGAAACCACATAATAAAGGCCGTCACTAAGAGCAACGTATGATAAGCAAGAAGCGGTACATCATTCTTCATCAAGTAATCCATAATAAACGGCATATGGTAGATGGAGAATAGCATATTGAACATGAACAATGCGATCAGAGGCCGAGTAAAGAAGGAAAATAGACCGCGAAATACGGTATTTTTCATGCAAGAACGAACTAACCAAGCCGGTGTTCCTAGCCAAATGAAGATCGGTACAATCAAGTAAAGAATCGTTTGTTGCAGCATGTGTATACTGAACAAGTAATGATGCCCTATGTAGTTTATTGGACTTCCTTGCCCAATATAGAATAAGACTAACCCCGCGTAGAAGAGTAGCTGCTGTGAGATCGAAATTGGCTCTGATTTCGCAGCGCTCCCATTTCCCTTCACGACAAAGCGACCATAACTATATCCGATTACAATGACGATCAACAATAAAACAGGATTCCACAAATCAAAAAATCCACCAATCTGACTCATACCTGCATCTTTCTCCTTTCAAGCTGACTATATCCGAATAACTCCCTTTAAACAAAGAGGAGGCACTTTGTCTAGACAAAGTTGCCTCTTCTTCCTTTTTACCACCAAACCCAATATACGGCCATGAATACGCCAGTAAGAGCAACGAACGCTCCTGCAAAGATAAAGATTAGAGGGAACAAATGTCCTCTCTCTTTGGCATGCATCCAGAAAAGCAACTGAACGAGTGCCTGCACGATCCCGAGGGATACGATGAAAATTAAGATAAACGAACGATCCAAATCTCCGTAGAGTACGACAGCGAATGCCAACATCGTGAGTAGAATCGAGATAATGTAAGTCAAATAGTGATTTACAGGTGAATCGTGTTTAACCCGCTTGCTAGGTGCGTGTGTATCATGAGAATTGCTGCTCATTTAGTGACCCACCTTCCCCATCAGATAAACAACTGTGAAGATAAATACCCAGACTAAGTCGATAAAGTGCCAGTACAGGGATGCGACATAAAACTTAGGTGCCGTAACGACTGTAAGACCTTTCTTAAGTCCTTGGAAAATCAACAGTGTGATCCAGCAAACACCGAATGCTACGTGAGCACCGTGGAAACCAACCAACGTATAGAACGAGGTGGAGAAAGCACTTGTTGTAAACTTGTGTCCTTCATGCACATACTCGTAAAACTCGTAGATCTCCATTCCTAAGAACGAAAGACCGAACAAAACAGTTACTGCTAACCAAGCTAGCAATTGACCTACTTTTTGACGGTGCATCGCAATAATTGCGAATACACTCGTCAAGCTGCTCGTTAAGAGAATAAACGTTGACCAACCAACTGTTTTGAGCTTGAAAAGCTCTTCAGCTGTTGGGCCATCCGGAACTGAGTTCCGAAGGGCAATGTAAGTTGCGAATAAGCAACCGAATAACACAACCTCTGCGCCAAGGAAAAGCCAGAAGCCAAGAACTTTATTTTTCCCTTCGAGGGTAGCCGTTTCCGGATTAGCAGGCAGTGCGCCCGTGTGATGACTACTCATGCCTTTACCCCCTTATGATCGTCTTCAAGTTCTTCTGGTTCAATATGCCAACCGTGGTCGTCATATACGGAACGCAAGAACATGGCAATGAAAGTAACTACGATACCTGCACCAGCTACATAGAAGTTTTTGTACATAAAACCAAAACCAGCGATGAATAAACCAACAGACATCACAAGCGGTAAGATCGATGCCGAAGGCATGTGGATCGAACCAATTGGCTCAGCTGGTGTCATTTGCTTGTTACCAGCCATTTTTTCTTTCCAGAAAGCATCTAAACCGCGAACAAGCGGAGTTTGTTTGAAGTTATACTCAGGTGCAGGTGATGGAATTGTCCACTCCAAGGAGCGTCCATCCCACGGATCTGCAGGAGCTGTCATTGGTTTTCTTGCTGTAGTGATAATATTGATGAGGAACACCAACGTACCAATACCCATCAAGAACGCACCAACCGTTGAAACTAAGTTACCGACTTCGAGATCGTATCCTGGTTGATACGTAAAGACGCGTCGCGGCATACCCATTAATCCCAAGAAATGCTGCGGGAAGAATGTCAAATGGAAACCGATGAAGAATAACCAGAAATGCAATTTACCTAAGCCTTCACTTAGCATACGACCGAACATTTTCGGCCACCAGTAGTAAAGACCTGCGAACAAACCAAGCACTAGACCACCAACGATAACATAGTGGAAATGCGCTACTACGAAATACGTATCGTGATATTGGAAGTCAGCTGCTGGAATAGCAAGCATAACCCCTGTAGTTCCACCCATAACGAATGTTGGAATAAACGCTGTTGCGAAGATATTCGCTGTTGTGAAGCGGATTTGCCCACCCCAAAGTGTGAACAACCAGTTGAAGATTTTCACACCTGTTGGAACAGCAATCGCCATTGTAGCAATCGCGAAGATCGAGTTCGCTACGGGGCCTAGACCTGCTGTAAACATATGGTGAACCCAAACCATGAAGCCTAAGAAACCAATTAGCACTGTTGCAAATACCATGGAGCTGTATCCGAACAGACGTTTTTTCGAAAAAGTAGAAACGATCTCAGAAATAATACCGAAAGCTGGAAGAATCAAAATGTAAACTTCGGGATGCCCGAAAATCCAGAACAAGTGTTCCMAAAGTACGTTGTTACCGCCTCTGGCTGCATCGAAGAATGCACCACCGAAGATGCGGTCAAACATTAGCTCAACCAATCCAACCGTGATTGCAGGGAAAGCAAGAACGATCAAACCTGAAGTTACAAAAGCAGACCAAGTAAACATTGGCAAACGCATGTATGTAAGCCCAGGAGCACGCATGTTGATAATCGTTACGAGGAAGTTAATCCCCCCGATTAGCGTACCAATACCTGCAATTTGTAAACCAAGAACGTAGAAGTCCGTTCCTTGCAAGTTGCCTTCAAGAGTTGCCCCCCAGTTTGAATCGGTGATCGAGGATAAAGGTGCGTATCCTGTCCAACCCGCATCTGGAGCTCCACCTAAGAACCAACTAGTGTTCATTAGCACGCCGCCGGCGAAGAATAACCAGAAACCAAGCGAGTTAACGAATGGGAACGCAACGTCCCTTGCACCAATTTGTAGAGGAACGATGGCATTCATGAAAGCGAAGATGACCGGCATTGCCGCAAAGAAAATCATCGTTGTTCCGTGCATCGTTGTTAATTGGTTAAATGAATCTCCAACAAAAATATGTTGATCTGGATAAGCGAGTTGTATCCGAATTAAGATCGCTTCTAGTCCCCCTACGAGGAAGAAGAAGCCGCCCGCTAGTAAATACAGGATACCGATTTTCTTATGATCGACGGTTGTAAGCCAATCCATAAGCCCGGTATGTTTTTTTACTGGATGAGAGTGAGCCAACGTATGAACCTCCTTTACATCAAGAGTTTATTTCAATGTTTGTAAGTACGTAACAATATCTTTAATTTGATTGTCATCTAATTTACCGTTTGCTTCTTTACCGAAAGCTGGCATTTTGTTACCCGGTTTCAGTTCTTGCGGATTATGTATCCACGATGCTAAGTTCTCAGGTGTCTTCTCTAAGATACCTGCAAGAGTGTCGCGATCTGCGAAGCCTTTAAGGTTAGGAGCAACCCCAGGGCCGCTTGCATTAACAGCATGACAAGACATACAGTTTTCTTTGAATAGCTCTTCACCTTTTTGAGCAGATGCTGGCACGGTAGAAGGTGCTTTCATTTTCGCAACCCAAGCATTAAAGTCTGCTTCAGACTTAGCCGCAACGGTAAAGTTCATCAAAGCATGGGAAGCTCCGCAAAGCTCTGTACATCTACCTTGGAACGTTGCAATTTCATCCGCTTGCAAGTAAAGCGTATTACGGATACCTGGGTTCGTATCGACTTTACCACCAAGAGATGGTACCCAGAAAGCATGGGATACGTCTGCTGAAACGACATCAAAGGCAATGATTTTATCCTTAGGAATCACCAGCTGTTGAGCAGTTGCGATACCAAGGTCTGGATATTCAAACTGCCACCAGAACTGATGTGCAGTGACTTTCACATGGATAGCGTCTTTGTTCTTGTTGTAATTCTCGGAGTGTTTGAACGTGTAAGATACTGTTGGCACCGCAAGTACTAACAGCAAGAGAATTGGAATTACCGTCCAGATAATCTCCAAAACATGACTTCCTTCGACTTGTTTCGGAATACTTTCGTCGCCTTTACGCTTGCGAAAGCGAATTAAAACGTACACATAAATCGCAAATACGACAATTACGACAAAAATCATGATAAAGAGACTTAATTTCATTAAATAAAGCTGCTCCGTCGCCACAGGACCTTTTGGCACTAAAGCAGATAAGGTTGGGTCTCCGCACCCAGTTAGCATGAGCGTCATCACCGCTAGAAGGGGTAGCAGACGCCAGAACTTTTTCAATTGACTCATTGTATCAACCCCACTTTTAAAACAATATTTTTACCACGAAGGCCATGCCCATGTCAATTCACTTTAATAACTATAAATTCGTGAAAACTTTTTGTCAATCGCTGTAGGAGAGTTCACAAATTGTTCTTAAACAGCGTCTGTAGCGATATATTTCCCTTCATGGTTATTTCCATACACCCACCTCTTTATGCATAAATGCCTTTATTTGTGAAGACGAATAATTAGACAGAAACATCTCATCCTATAGACATCAAATCGCTTTTAGGAGGTCTGTAAATTATGTTCAGGAAGTTAGGTTTTCCGATTTGTGGAATCATATTCCTCCTGCTTACATTATCCGCATGTGGCTCTAGCGGAAAAGAGTACAGAGGCAATCCAAATAACTCTACTAGCTCGAATTTTGGCGCAAATGTCAAAAAGGGAGACGCGATGGACCGTGCCTATCAAGTACAACAACTCTCCGGCCCAGTCACACATAACAATACCAAGTTGGAATACAGTCAATACCTATCGGATCAACTGCATACCATGGACGGCGTAAATACGGCCTTAGTGATGATTACAAATCAGAATGCGTATGTTGCCTTAATGATGGATAGCAGTGCAGTTGGCACGAAGGGTTTGACAAAAGAGACGAATAATCAAGGAACGCAAAAGGGTTTTTACAATGGTAATAATCCCTATGACGATTCCCTACCGTCTAATGATTTAAATAAAGGTTACAATAGCTATGAAACAGCTGTGCATCATGATTTACTTTCTCATCCGTTTAAACAAGCTATTGCTGAGAAGCTTCGCGTTCTTAAACCCGATCTGATGGATGTCTATATTTCGGCAAATCGAGATTTCCTTAATAAAATGAATAACTACGCACAGGAAAGTTGGAAAGGTCATTCACTTATGCCTCTTCTAACCGACTTCAATCAGACGGTGACACGTGTGTTTGGAACGGCACAATCGCTACCTCAGGACTAGATTAATTAGGGCTGGCCTCCTAGAAGAAGCTCTACTTCTCATAGGAGGTCTTACTACGCCTTTTGGAGCACAACCAGCATGTAAAACTTCTATTAATAAAGTAGTTTATTTCTGCTTGTGGGTCGGCTCCTGTTTTCATTTGTCTTTCATTCCTGTACAATGAGGGAATCGTCTTTACTAAGAAGGAAAAAGGGAGCTGGCCAATTACCCATGTCAAATGGATTTGCCTCATTAGGTATTAGAGAACAATTAGTTCAAGTTTTGCAAAATCAAGGTGTCGTAGAACCGACCCCGATTCAACGAGAAGCGATTCCAGTATTGTTAAAAGGTTCGGACGTTATCGCACAAGCTCAAACAGGTACAGGTAAAACCCTTGCCTTTGTACTTCCTATATTAGAAACAATTGATGTAGAAAGCTCGGATGTTCAAGCGCTTATTCTTACTCCTACCCGTGAATTAGCGATTCAAATCAGCAATGAGTTGAAAACCCTTGTCCCGATCACAGGTGCGAAGGTTCTAGCTGCCTACGGCGGGCAAGATGTAGAAAAACAGCTTAGAAAGCTTCAAGGCAACATACATATAGTAGTAGGAACACCGGGGAGATTGCTTGATCATCTTCGCCGCGGTTCTATCAACTTCTATAAATTGAAAATACTCGTTTTAGATGAAGCAGATCAAATGTTGCACATGGGCTTCTTGCATGAAGTCAAGGATATCATTGCGCAAACGTCTCCCTATCGCCAAACGTTGCTCTTCTCTGCGACTATGCCCGAACAGGTCATCAATCTGTCTAAGGCTTATATGAAGGAAGCAAAAGAAATAAAAATTCAAAGTAAACAAGTCACTTTGACTGAGATTCAGCAGGTGCTAGTCCCTACGACTGATCGTGATAAACAAGACGCTCTTATTGCAGCAATTAAACAATATAGGCCTTATCTTGCGATGATTTTCTGTCGGACCAAAGCCAAAGCGATTGCGCTCAATGAAACGCTGCAAGAAATCGGTTTAATGTCCGATGAGCTGCATGGTGACTTGTCTCAAGCGAAACGTGAGCAAGTGATGAAGCGTTTCAGAGAAGGCCGGATCGAGCTCTTAGTCGCTACGGATATCGCAGCTCGTGGTTTAGATGTGGAAGGCGTAACGCATATCTTCAACTACGATGTACCTCAAGATGCCGAAAGCTACATTCATCGGATTGGTAGAACGGGGCGTGCCGGTGAGTCAGGCGTTGCTGTGACTTTCGCAACGCAAAGAGATATGCCAACGATCGAGCTTATCGAAAAAGGTATCAAAATGTCATTGCGCGGTGCTGATGGACAGCAAAGACGTGTTGTTCGTTCCCAAACAGATGATTACATCGAGCAAGAAGGCAGAGGGTCTGCACGCAAAGGCGGAGTCGGTGCTTCCTCACGCGGTGGCAGACGCAATGACCGCACTGGTTCGCCAGAACAACGCAGCGGTGGACGTGCGGGAAGACCTGGAGCACGTGAGCTGCGTGGCGATCGCGCTAACGTTCAGTACGGTGGCGAGCGGAAAACAGGTTTTGGTTCCAAAGGCGACAAATTCGGCTCACGCGGAGGTTCAGCTGGTGCTGGGCGTTCAGGCGAAAGACCGGCTAAAGTGAACTCGGAACGTAGCCCGAATACGTGGGGACGTGCAACCGTTGTTCACGAATCGCCAACTACGAATTCGGCTCCAGCTCGCGGAGCGAACATTGGCGCTGCCAAAGCACGCGTAACCGGTTCCTACAACGGTGGCGGTGAAGGTACAGAGCGCAAGCGTTCCGCTCCACATGGCGATAAGTCCTACTCGCCATACAACAAGTACGCCGGCGCAGGTCGTGATGACGCCGCTAGTGCGTCTCGCACGCTTCGCGGCGGCAAGGGCCGTGGCGACGGATCAGCACGCGGTGCTGCTCCTCGCGGTGAGGGCTTCGGCGCTCGCACAGGCGGCGCTCCTCGCGGTGAGGGCTCCGGCGCTCGCACAGGTGGCGCTCCGCGCGGCGAGGGCTTCGGCGCTCGCACGAGCGGCGCTCCTCGCGGTGAGGGCTTCGGCGCTCGCACGAGCGGCGCTCCTCGCGGACGGAGTGATGAGCGTGGTGCGCGCAGCGCAGCACCTCGTGGCGACAGCTTCGGCTCACGCGGCGGTGCACCGCGCGGCGACAGACCAAGCGGCCCACGCGGTGGGCAAGGCGGCGCTCGTGGAGGTGCACCAAGAGGCACTCGCGGCGGCGGCAGCAAACGCTAGGCTTATGAAGCGATTTCATCCAAGTCTTTACCGATGAAGCCTTACGATGTAAGATATAGGTATGGTTTATTCAGTTTCTATTTCATAAAAATCGTTTCAACCCGTGCTCGCACGTAGGATTTACCCCCCATCCAATCAAAGGAGGTATGTTCCATGTACGCATTAAAGGATAAGGAAATGATTTTTGTATTCACTGGCCCACACGGGGCAGGCCGAAAAACCGTTGCGGAAATGTCCGGCTCCACGCTGGGGATGAAACAAGTGATTTCGTACACCACACGACCTCCGAAAGCAACAGAGGAAGATGGTCAAGATTATCATTTCATCTCACCCGCTCAATTTGTGCAAGCACAAGCTGGCGGCGAATTCATTGAAGTTAGTACTGTGAATGACCATCTCTATGGAATCAAAAACTCCGATATTGAGTTTATGTTCCAGCAAAGCGGCAGCATCTACTTGATCTTGAACCGCTTCGGTGCCGAAACGCTCAAAAAGCTATATGGCGACCGCGTTGTCCAAATCTTCATTTATGCCCAGCGAGACACACTTGAAGAGCGGATGAAAGAAAGCGGAGATTCCGAAGAAATCGCCTCCAAATATTTGTCAGACTACGAAAATGAATTAGCCTACCGTGACCAATGTGATCATGTTTTTGAAAATGTGGACTTGGCTCATACGGTATTTGATCTTACCAAAACTTTKGATCACTATTTGAATCGTAATCTGGTTGATTTAGACTAGAAGCACGTGTTCAAAAAGTCCGGTTTTCAGCACCGAGAAGATTGAAAGAAGCTAGGAAATGAGGAGCGGAGCGTAGTGAAAGCTACGTGAGCACCGGAATTTCCGGGTGAATTCAATATTCGACGTCGAATTCGCTTCTTGAACCTACTTCGTGATCAAAAGTGGATTTTTTGAACTACCTCTAGAACTAGCTGCCGAAATAAGGCCTGGACGGTCCCCCGTCCGGGCCTTTTCATCTAACGAATGAACGGCTTCGTAAATGGTCCGTTCCTACCAAGGAGTTGAACAATATGAAAATCATATCCATCGAACCTACACCCAGCCCCAACTCCATGAAACTCAATATGGATGAGTCCTTACCTGCTGGTGTGCGTGAAACGTATACGAAAAAGAATCTGACAGGCGCTCCTTCAGAAGTGCAAAAATTGCTTGCTGTACCTGGCGTTATCAGCATATTCCATGCAGCCGACTTCATCGCGGTAGACCGTAGCTCGAAGGGTGACTGGCAGTTCATCCTGGCGCAGGCGCGCGAGATCTATGGCGAAGCGCAGCCAACGGCTGGCGCTGGCTTGCCAGCCGAGCAGCCTGCTTCTGACGCCGCCTTTGGCGAGGCGCAAGTGCTCGTGCAGATGTTTCGCGGTATTCCGCTCCAGGTGAGGGTACGCGCAGGCTCAGAAGAAGCGCGCGTCGCTATGCCGGAGCGCTTCACGCAAGCCGCGGTGCGCGCAGGTACGGCTTCGCCGAACCTGATCAAAGAGCGGAAGCTCGAGGAGCTCGGCGTCCGCTACGGCGAGCTTGGGGACATCGCGGGCGAAGTCGTCCAGGAACTGGACGCTTCTTACGACGATGCCCGCGTCGAAGAACTGGTCTCCCGCGCGATGCAGGAGACCACGGATGCCCCTGTGGAGGAGGCTGCCACAGGGGATCTAGTCGCAGCCGAGGAGCAGCTGCGACACAGCGATTGGAAGCTGCGCTACGCCGCGCTTCAGAAGATCCAGCCGTCGCTTGAGACGCTGCCGCTTCTCGTCCATGCCTTGGAGGACGAGAACACGTCGCTTCGGCGACTGGCCACGGTGTACCTCGGGGATATCAAGGAACCCGAGGTACTGCCCTATCTGTATCGCGCCCTCGAGGACGATACAGCTTCTGTGCGTCGGACGGCAGGCGATACGCTGTCCGATCTTGGCGACCCCGCCGCCATCCCGGCGATGGCCAAGGCACTGAAAGACCGTAACAAGCTTGTCCGTTGGCGCGCGGCCCGCTTCCTTTATGAAGTCGGGGACGACTCCGTGCTTCCTGACTTAAAGCAAGCGGCAGACGATCCCGAATTCGAGGTGCGGATGCAGGTTAAGATTGCCCTCGAGCGTATCGAAGGCGGTCATGCCGCTGAAGGATCTGTTTGGCAGCAAATGACACGCAGAAATGAGTAGCCGAGTAATCATAAAAGCACGAATGTCCTCTTCCCCAAGCGKGGAGATTGACATTCGTGCTTTTTTTTGGATTTTGCCTAGTAAACTTTCCTACTTCTTAAACCGCTCAAAATACACAATTCTCTCCTCAATCGTCGGATGAGAGCCGCGGAACCACTGCACCAGTTTAGGCTGAGTAACGGGACTGAGATTTTCTTTGGCGATATGCTGAAACGCGCGAATTGCTGCATCCCCATCCCCCGTCATCTGCATCGCATAGATGTCTGCTCGATGCTCGATCACCCTTGAGAACGCATTCTGAGCTGGTGATGACAGGAAGCTCATCAGCGAGATGAGCAGAAGAAGAATTGGTAGTGCGGCTAGATCTCTTTCCCCTCGCATGCCCCAAAGTGATCCCCAGCGTTTTAAGATTAGCCGGTACGCATGGAAAGCCAACCAGAAGCCAACTAAACTGAGTGCAACACCATAGGCTATTCCCCAATAAATATGACGTTCTACGTAATGTCCCATCTCGTGCGCCATCACCGTCAAGATTTCATCTGGCTGCAATTTATTCAAAATGGTATCCCACAGCACAATGCGCGCGTTCCCGCCGATCCCATTGACATAAGCGTTAATGGCATTCGTCCGCTCCGACATGTTAACCTCGTAAACCTGATCGGTCGGTATATGTGATTTGGCTGCAAGATCAAGAATTTGCGTTTTCAATTCTTGATTTTGAAGTGGTTGGAACTGATTGAACAACGGGTCCAGTACCACAGGCTGAATAAACGTGACGAATAAGATTAATGGAATTGAAATTAACCACAACCATACCCACCACCGCTTAGGGCTCCACTTACTGATCCATCTGAAAATCCCTACCATGATTATCGTGCCTACGATATCTATGAGAAATGTCTTTACATAATCCTTTAGGAAAATGATAGGCGTCTCATTGGATATACCGTAGGCTTGGTCGATTTTGAATAGAAACACATCGATGGGAAGAAATAGCACGTCCATGACGAGGGTAAAAAGCACCACAAAAAGGAACATTTGCAGGAAAGAAGCTCGGAATACTTTCTCCGCGAGTTGACGGAAGCTGACAGCTATGCCGAATAAAGCCACGGTCACACCCATTTGCAGGGGAGCGCTTAAAAAGAAGGTTAACGAATGAATCCTTGAAAGTGTCTCTGCTTTGGCAATTTCTGCATGGGTCATAAACGTATTCGGATCCGCCACAGAACCAACTAACGCCATAGGGATTTGAAATAAATCCCCTTTTAAGAAATATAAAATCACGATAACGGCATAACAAGCAAAAGCAACTGTACTCCACAAATAGAAACGTTTCATCCCATGCCTCCACGTTCATCTTGATAGGCTCATCTTAGAAAGAGATTATTAGTTTGGATAAGCTTGTTTACTTAGTCTATGCGAGCAAGGCAGGAGCGTATGTGTCTCAAGGCATATTTTGGATATCATGTCTTGCATTCTCCATCTTCCCATGATGTAATGAGAACATTGACAGGAACGGACGTGCTACATGAAGAATTTGAAATTGCTCACATTGCTAGTGCTGGCTTTGTCCAGCTTTACAGTTATTCTACTTATAAAATCAAATTCCCCCGATGCGAAACAACTCCTCACGCTATCTAGTCCTAAGGGAAAAGTTGCAGATCAGCATCTTGCAGGGGAAACCGCAACGAAAATTCCTTCACCCATTGAAGCTGTCGTAGCCGAGGCGGAATCCACAACTAACCAGACATCCACTGATGAAGCCCCTACGCTCACTAAGCATCATGTTCAAATACAATCGGTTCCCGCGCTCTCACAGCTTCCTGAGCTGCCAAATGGTTGTGAAGCTGTCGCTGCGACCATGCTGCTGAATTGGGCCGGACTGCCGATAACGAAGGAAGAAGTGGCTCATGCTCTGCCAACGGGAGATATGCCCTATGAGAATGAGTTTGGTGCTTTTGTTGGCGCAAATCCCAAAGATGTTTTCGTTGGCGATCCTTTTGATATCGGCTATGGGATTTATCATACCCCAGTCGCTAAATTGATGAACCAATGGTTACCTGGTCACGTTCGTGATCTGACAGGAACCTCCTTCGAGGATTTGCTTGGCGTCATTGCCAAAGGCAACCCTGCCATGATTTGGGCAACTGAGCATATGGACAGCCCTTATTTCGACTTGGAGTGGGAGGATGAGACGGGTGAGCTTGTCCCGTGGTATCAGCCAGAGCATGCCCTACTACTAACTGGCTGGGATGATGATTATGCTTATTTGAACGACCCGATGACGGGTGAACAAGAAGCCTATCCACTCGCTTCCTTCAAGGAAGCATGGGAGTTCATGGGTTCGCAGGCCATCACGATTATTGGATGAGTTTGTGGCATTCACTTTAATCTTCTGGGGACTCTAGTACTGTCAAAAATGCAAAAGAGCACCTTTGAAATAAGTTCCCCCTCCGTAATTGGAAATTGATGCAAATAGGCATCAATTTAGAGCGGTTTGAGGAAATTATCTTGAAATTCGTTAAAAAGGTTGCCTATTTGCACGCATTTTCCAATTTCGACCATAAATTAGTAGAAAAGGTTGTATTTTTGCACTTTTGAGGAAAAGGGAGAGTACGTGGAGTTCCTGGAGTTGCATGAGTAGCATTAGTTTTTGTGTTGCTGAGTTGCTCGGGTAGCTGCAGTTGCTTGAATAGCTCGAGTAGTTTGAGTAGCTTGGGTGCTTGAGTAGCTTGAGTAGCTGCAGTTGCTTGGATAGCTCGAGTAGTTTGAGTAGCTTGGGTACTGGAGTAGCTTGAGTAGCTGGAGTAGTTTGAGTAGTTTGAGTAGCTGGAGTAGCTGGAGTAGTTTGGGTAGCTTGGGTGCTGGAGTTGCATGGTAGCTCAAATTGCTAGACTAGTATGACTAGCTTCTGTAGCCCAGTTAATTTCAACAGCATCGAAAGCAATTTACTCGCTTACTTCGTTCCCACCACCACCACCACAAAAGCATGGACATCCCCGAAGGGTTGTCCATGCTTTTTCACAAGGGATCCAGCTGAACAGCAGCTTGCTTGCCACTCAGTTGAATGCCGGTATGCTTCTTGCCGTGGGAGCCAAGCTCCTTGACCAGCGTTTCCAGCAATTCCTTGGCTTTCGCGCCTTCCTTGCCGGAGATCTTAACGACCAGCAGGACGGCGTCCCCGCCCTTCAAAATGCGCTCAGCTTGCTGACGCTTCGTCTCGAGATCGTGATCCTCGATATTGGCCGTCAAGCGAAACTCCTTGACTTTCGGGCCCTGCTCTTGCTTACGGGCTTGCTGCTTTTCTTGCAGTGCCTCCTGTTTGGCTGCGCCTGCTCCAATCAGCTTACAAGGAGGCGGGCTGCTCATGAGCGAGGTGCAGACGAGGTCTACCTTTAACTTTTTGGCAAGAGCAAGCGCATCTTTCGTGGACATTACACCTAAATCCTCACCCTGCAGCCCCGTTACCTGGACTTCGGAAGCTTTGATTTTCTCATTCTTAATAATCATTGTGAATACACCTAATCTTTCGCTATAATGAACCCATCCACCCGTAGGTGGATAGAGGTTGGCCTAATTATTACGCGTGTTGCAATCGTTGTATAAGGAGCTGTCTGTTACCCGATGAATAATAAACAATTAGAAGAACAAATGATCGAAAATTACAAACGTGAAGAGCATATGATGATTTTGGTTTTTGCACAGTGGTGTATTAACCATGGTCTGGACCCCGCAGCACTTTATCATAGCGCGTATCCAGACCAACCGAATAATGAAGCGCTTGAGAAAGCTCTTGAACTAACGGTGCCGAAAGAGGAAGCCGGCGAAGTGCCGGATGACACGTTGCTTGGCGTGCTTTCCCTCTTTGGCAATGAAGAGCTGGCGTTCATTGTGACGCAAGAAATCGATAAACGGCCGAAGCGCACGCGCTAGACGATTTCTCATTCGTCTGGCCTTGGCCTCTTAGATCACGTAACTATGCTGATGGCTGAGTTCAAAAGCTTCCGCCAACAACTCCACGGTGCGCAGTCTCGTTTCCACTTGGTGTCCACCTGCAACGACCATCACTTCGTCGACACCATAGCTTTCGGCTAGACGCAGGATTTGTTCCCTGACCTGGTCAGGATTTCCCACGATCATCCGTGAGCGATTGTCTCTCACACGGGTTTGATCCCAATCGGAATACGTATATTCCGCAGCTTCCTTCGGCGATTTCACTCCGGTGAACTCGCCTTTTTCCATTTGCAGAATACGCAAATCAACTGAAGTCGCAAGCTCCTCTGCCTCCGCTGTCGTTTCGGCGCACAGCACATAAATACAGACCGTCGCCTGCGGCACGACATTGAGAGCGGACGGTTGGAACGAGCTGCGGTAGCTTCGCACCGCATGCTGACCTCCCGCGCCGTTGATGAAGTGCGCGAAGCAGAAGGCTGCGCCTGCCTGCGACGCATACACCCCGCTCTGCCCGGTGGAGCCGAGCAGCCACACCTGGGGCATCGAAGCCACCAAAGGGGTGGCACGGATGCCCTCGAACACATGCCCAGGTTCCACCGAGTCGGTGAGGAACCGCAGCAAATCCGTGACTTGCGCAGGGAACCGCTCAAGTCCCTCGAACAGATCGGCGCTGACGCCACGCAGCGCCTTGGCCGTATGCGGCGTGCCGCCGGGTGCACGCCCGATACCAAGGTCGATGCGCCCTGGATAGAGCGCCTCGAGCATACGGAAGTTCTCAGCGACCTTGTAGGCGCTGTAGTGAGGAAGCAGCACGCCGCCTGAGCCAAGCCGTATGCGGCTTGTGCGAGCAGCAAGCGTGGATATGAGCACCTCTGGAGAAGAACCTGCAAGCCCTGCTGAATTATGGTGCTCTGACACCCAGAATCGGGTGTAGCCTAGTCGATCAGCGACCTGCGCTAACGCAATCGTTTGTTGTAATGCCTCACTATGGGTAAAGCCGGATGATACCGGTGACTGATCAAGAATACTTAGCTTTAGCATGGTCATCCCTTCTTTCTTAGTCTTCTACTGATGATGACAATCATAATTATACAACGCTCGGCTCACAAAAGAAAAAAGGACAAACCGATGTGGCGTTGTCCTTTGAGGTGTGTAATTACCGTAGTCGTTATTTTAGAGGTTTATTTTTTCAAGTACAAATCGAATACACCATAAGTCCCTGCCATAATAGTCAGATGTAATCGCATTATCAGGTTTCGTAAAGTCATGATCTCCGACCAATTGCAACCCCGAAGCCGCAATCAAACTTAGAAAGCTTTCAACATCTACATCCGGATAATCAACGGTAATAATCAATTTGCCGTCATCTTTCAAAACCCGCTTAAACTCTTGCAGGGAACGAAGCTGCACCTCTGTGTCTTCGATGTGCTCCATGACAGAAATACAGAAGGCTACATCGAACTTAGCATCTTCATAAGGCAAATTTGAAATGTCAGAAACAGCGAATTTAGGAATACTTAAAATAGGCAGGTTAATTTGATCTATATTCTCTTTCCCAATATAATATTCCAGCTCTTTGATAATTTCGTTTGAATCTAATATACGTTCATCCATGTCGCAAGCGTACACTTCTTTACACTTGTCCGCTAAATAATACTTAAAGGGATGACCTAATCCACATGCAGCATCTAGAACAATATCACTTTTTTCAACAAAATKGGAAGCCCAAATGTACTCATAATGTCTACTCCACCAATGATCAGGCAACCGATAAAAGATGTCTTGATTCTTGGTATCCTCATAAGTAAAAAAGCGAGATGTATCTATAGCCATGCACATTCCCCCGTATATCATTTATATATAATGTTATTTATTACATATTCTCCGAGAATGTGGATTTCCCTTTCTGCGTGGGTGTCATGACTCTCCTGCGTCTAATTGTGCGAATTGCGTACATACAGCCGATAAGCCCGAGACCACCAGCTGAGTAGCCAGCCAGTACATCACTTGGATAATGCACACCGAGGTAAATACGACTAAGCCCAATACACAGAATGACTAAAACAGCAACTGGTGGTATCAGCCAAGCCGCTCTCCATGTTTGTCGCACATTCACCCATAATAAGTAGGCAAGCAAACCGTAGAAGAGTATGGAGACCATCGCGTGACCGCTAGGAAAACTGAAACTATCCACCTCCACTAGCCATCGCTCAGCAGATGGACGATCACGTTTAATGAGATCTTTCAACCCCGAATTTAGCAGCCATGCACCTAGCACGCCAACGAATAGAACAAGGGTTTCCCACTTATGCTTGAATTTAAAATACAACAGTCCTGCAACTATAAAAAAGAGAATAAATTCCGTGGATCCGCTTCCCATAAATGTGAAAAATTTTGCAACAGGCGTCCATGTATCACCTCTTTGATCTTGAATGTAACCGCCTACATGTTGATCAAAAGCTTGTAACCATTTCGCCGAAATACTCTGCGACAACACAATGAAAATAAGGAGCAGAGCACCTGCTCCCCCTGTTCTCCACATTCCATGACTTACTCCTACTTTCCCCTTCATCTGTTTCATGCCCTCCCACGGCGAATCGTCTATGCTTACCTATTCTTACGCTGCTTGGCGCACTTTGCGCCCTTGTCTTCTCTTAATAATCAGTGGAACGATAGCAAAAACCGCATACATCGCTACGGCTCCGAGAAACTTCCATGACCAGATATCATTTAAGGAAGCACCAAAAACGTTATACACAATCGCTCCCGGAATAATGCCGATGAATGTAGCCCACGTATAGTCCCAGAAACGGATCTTCGATAAGCCAGCGCCATAGCTGATCCCATCGAATGGAAAAAAAGGCATAAGTCGCATATACAGCACCACCATGAAGCCTTTTTCCTCCGCTTTTTGATCAAAAGATAGCAGCTTAGGGCTTCGTAATATGCGTTGAAAGCTGCCGCGGCCCCATTTGCGTGTAATGTAAAAAGACAGCAAGGCCCCTGCACCTGCACCAATAATATCGTAGATAGTCCCCCACAAGGCGCCAAATACATAGCCCCCATAGAGAGTCAAAGGTGTTGCCGGGAACAAAACCAACGGCCTGAGCGTATACGCCAGGATATACAACAGACCCCCAAGCGGGCCCAAATCACGAAGCCATCTCGTGACCCAATTCAGATCTACATGTTCCCATACACCTGCCCATTTCAATACGAGTAGTCCCAGAATAGCAACAACAAACCAACTAATTAGCAACCAAAGCGGCTTTGAACGCGCCATKGCTCGCCTCCTTCATACTCCTGATTCCCAAAACTTGCAGGCGGAACTTTCCTCCATCTTACACAAATATGCTAGTCGATATCAACTTGACTGATGGTCATATGTTCCCTTCCGTTTTAAGACAGTTTTTAGACACGCCACGCATACCTCGTTCCCTTTCGATGCCTCGTCAGACACCTTATGATCACGTAATTCTTTATTCCTCAGAAGCCTCGATAATTCAGAAGAATAAGCAAATTAAGCTTGCTTATTCTTCCGATATTCGCCAACCCCCACATTTTTCCCGCCATCAATTAATCAATTGAGCTAAAGTTAAAAACCAAATAAACAATAAGCACTACCTGCAAGGCACCAACGAATAGGTTTAACGTTAGCGCCAATTTGGCATATCTGCTTTTTAAACTACTTACACTTAAACAAACTCCTATTATGAAAAAAATCATGCCTAATAAATTAGATAATAAGAAAAAAGAAATAAACGATAATCCCGCTGTTCCAATTGCTAGTTTGACTCGTATACTCAGGACAAGCACCTCCCATGTTGCATTGCTGAAGTAATCTTATTTCAATTGACACATCGAAAGGTAGGAATTTACACTATAAGAATATATTAGGACTTCTTTTTCAAAGGAGTCAGCCTCCGCAACCATTTGCCATGTCCAACAAGTTGGGAGAAACGCATATGAAGAAGATTGTCGTTCTACTTCTATTAACTGCGCTATGCCTCTGGCAGTATGCAAGGACCTTAGTCGGTGGTGAGGATCCCTTCTTGCGATCGGATTACAGTAAGCTTCGACCTGTGAAGATTGAGAGGGTTATTCCAACTCAGGAAATAAAGCAGCTTCAAGAGATTGTAAGAGAGGCACGGGAGAAAGAGCTCAAGATCTCAATTGCCGGCCAACGTCACAGCCAAGGCGGGCATACATACTACAAGGACGGCATTGTGCTGGATATGACCCCATTTAATAAAGTCCTCACCTTTGACGAGAAKGCCAAGACAATTACCGTTCAGTCTGGTGCCACATGGGCAGATGTACAGAAGTATATCAATCCGTATGGGCTTGCGGTGAAGACCATGCAGTCGCAAAATATTTTTACCATCGGAGGCTCGATCTCCGTCAATGCACATGGCCGTGACATTCGGAATGGCTCACTTATTAGTTCAGTCGAATCCTTCCGGCTATTGGGGGCGGATGGCCAAATAAGAAATGTTTCACGATTTGAAAATACGGAGCTATTCCCGTTGGCGTTAGGTGGATACGGCCTATTCGGTGTCATCTTGGATGTAACTTTATCGCTTACAGATGACGAAGTGTACGAGATGACAAGTGAAACAATGACGACAGAAGCCTATTCGGACTACTTCCTTAACCAGGTTAAGCAAAATCCCAACATCCACATGCATCTCGCACGTATTTCTGTCGCGCCGGACACCTTCTTAACGGAAATGTATGCTACAAATTACAGAGCTCGACCTGATCTTCCTCTTACTGATTATAATAAGTTAAAGCTGAATGACAGCTATGTGCTGCCTTTGAAAATTCTATTTGGAGTCAATCGATCCTTTGATTGGGGGAAGAATGCCTTTTGGAACTTACAGCGGTATTTCCTTATCGGTCACAGCACAATCCTAACTCGTAACAACGCTATGCGATCCGAATCTGATTTTATGGATTATAGCTCGGATACCAAAAATGATCTTCTCCAAGAATTCTTTGTTCCCGTAGAACATTTCAGTGACTTTATTAACGGCATAAAGCCTATCCTCCAAGAAGAACAATTAAACCTATTAAATATTACGGTTCGATACGTCAATCAGGATGAGGAAGCGGCGCTTTCGTATGCGAAAAGTGACATGTTCGCCCTCGTTTGTCTGTTCAATACCCCGCTAAGTGAAGCGGCGCAAGCTCTTATGACCCATGGAATCCGGCGGATTAACGATGAATTAATTCCATTAAACGGATCCTATTATTTGCCTTATGCCCCCTTCCCTTCGGTCGATCAGTTCCGGGCGGTATATCCAAAAGCGGAAACCTTCTTCCAGGCCAAAGACAAGTGGGACCCACAGCATCTTTTCATGAACCAATTCTATGACGATTATAGGGGGCACTAGAATGAATGTGCGTATGCTCATCAAATCCCAAAGCTTAGCAACATTGGCGGCGGGGATGATATATCCCTATTACTTGTTGTTTCTGAAAAATCTCGGCAGTACGTATTCCGCATATGGCCTCGCTTTTGCCATATTCACAATAAGCTCGGCAGCATCCGCCATTTGGCTGGGCAAGCTCATAGACCGCTCCTCGAAAAAGCTCATGGCCGGAAGCTCCCTGGGCATGATGGCGGCGATGCTCATTTTCCCTTGGATTCCTTCTTACGGCATCGTCTTGCTTCTCCAAGCTTTCATGGGTGTATGTAATGCCATGCAGAAAATGAGCGAGCGGGGATTGCTTGCTGATGGGACTAAGCCGGGAAAACGCGGCGGTACGCTTGGCAATTACCACTTTTGGACATCCGTAGCATCTGGATTTGCTGTCCTTATAGGCGGTTATATCATTGACTGGCTAACGATTGATGTCTTGTTTTACGTGAGTGCGTTCATTTACGGAGGGAGTGCGTGGATGACACTTCGAATGCGTGAAGAAACGATGGAGAGTAACAACCACACGCAACAATAACTGGAAAACCTCCCGTTATTTTTCCTATTTCAGCTGGATTTAGAAGAATAACTGGAAAATAGGTAGGCAATTTTTGAGTTTTTAGTGTTTCTGAAGTTATCGGATGGAAATAACTGCATGCTTTCCATTTATCTCTCTAAAATTGGGGATTTACGCGGAATTACCTGTATGTTTTCCCGTTATTTTGTACGTCTTGAAATCCGTGATATTCCCACGAACAGGTGTATTCTCAGGTGTAATGTAGTCAGTTTTTATGACTCCCCCTGTCGAATTTAAATACACAGCACGAATGTTGACACCATATGTGTTGTTATCGCCTGTCAACACTTGTGTCTTGAATTTGGCCGACATCCGATACTCTTGGTTAGGTATGACAGGAATATTGCCTTGGTTCACTGTCAGTCGGCTTTTGTTCGGAGCAGGCGAGCTGATTTTCAATGATCTTAAGCCATCGGGATGATAAATCGTATCTACCGTCACGATCGGAGCGACAGTCGTAACCGTCGTATCCACCCATATGCCCCATTTGTCCGCTGTTCTCGTCGTCCATCCCGGCTGTACGGTCGGCGTCAAATTCTCGAACGAGCCATTCTGGATCACGTTCACCTCTTCCGCCTGGCCCACAGCCGGGCTTACAGCTCCCAAACCTAGAGGCAGCAATAAGCTCGTTAGCATAACCATGATCAATGCCAAGCTCCCTCTCCTTTTTCCACGCATCAATGAATCACCCTCTTCTCCAAATTTAGCGCATGTTTAAGCGCTTACACTTATACTAATGTCTCACGCTTATCCTGCCTATATCTCGTTCTACTGGGTGATAAACATTTCTTCATTTGGCGAGTAACCGATGTTCAGCTACACTATCCATGATTCAGATTTCTGACTTTCACCAATAACAACTGGTATTTAATTGAAATAGATGGATTGTGCCCGTACATTTTAGTATAATAACCGTTAGGCTTTCGACTTTGTAGAATTTTGGGTGATTTTGTCGAATTGGAAAATAACCCCTTTGACTATATCCGAGTTTTTTAGTAGGATATAGTCATGTCATTGGTTAATTCATACATAAATAGATTAGGGGAGAGATACATCATGAAAAAAGTTATATTTTCCGTTCTTGCCGCAACTGTCTTACTAACGGGTTGTGGGGCTGCCAAAACAGACACAGCATCACCTGCAGCATCCGGTGCACCAGCCGCTAAATCAGATAAAAAGATTATCCTTATAACGCCTGAGAAAATCGGTGTTAACCCATTCTTCACACAAATGGATGAGGGTGTTAAGAAAGCTAGCAAAGAATTTGGTGTTACCGTTAAGACGGTAGAATCCGCAGATGCAAGCGCGATTGAGCAAAACCTGCGCGCAGCCATTGCTGATAATTATGATCTAATCATTACAAGCTCCTTCACAGCTGAGGATGCACTTAAAAAAGTAGCAACTGAGAATCCGAAGAAATCCTTCGCGATTATTGATACCGTTGTTGATCTTCCGAATGTTCGCAGCGTTGTTTTCCGTGAACATGAAGCAGCTTACTTGCTTGGAGCAGCAGCTGGTCTTTCTACGAAGAAAAACATTGTAGGTATGGTTGCAGCCGTTGATATCCCACTTATCAAGAAATACACAGTTGGTTTCCAAGAGGGCTTGAAAGCAACGAATCCGAATGCCAAGTTCATCGTTAACTATGTAGGCAGCTTCACGGATCCAGCGAAAGCGAAAGAATTGGCACTAACACAATTCTCGCAAGGCGCAGACTTCATCGCAGGCGCATCCGCAGTAGGCGATCTTGGTGTATTTGAAGCAGCGAAAGAAAAAGGCTTCTATACTTCCGGACAAGACATTGACCGTACGTTAACAGATCCACAGCACATCGTACTTTCCCAATTGAAAGGTACAGATGCTGTTGCTTACCAAACTGTGAAAGATTTCGTAAATGGCACGTTCAAATTCGGCGCTGTTGACTACGGCTTGAAAGAAGATGGCGTTGGTCTTACATTCGTTACAAGAGAAACAACTTCAGCACTAAGTCCATTTGTTGGACAAGATGTTGTAACGAAGGTTAAAGCTATCCGTGATGATATCGTTTCTGGTAAAGTAAAAGTAGAAAATCCAGTAAAATAATTGGTATCATAATCGCATATATGTTTGACTTGGAGACTGTTTACGGAGACGTAAGCAGTTTCCTCATGTCTAGGTAGAGGAGCGAAAAACCGTTATGCTGCTTCAAATGCGTCAAATCACGAAAACTTATGGCAATTTAACAGCGAATTCCAGCGTTGATTTCTCACTGCGTCAAGGTGAAATTCATGCATTAGTGGGAGAAAACGGCGCTGGAAAGACCACCTTAATGCGCATTTTGTACGGCATGGAGCAGCCTTCGGCTGGAAATATTCTTTTGAACGGCAACGAAGTAACTTTCAGCAATCCCACAGATGCCATTCGACATGGTATTGGGATGGTGCACCAGCACTTTATGCTATTCCCTTCGTTTACTGTGGCTGAAAATATCGTGATTGGCAACGAGCCCAAAGCCGGTCTGACATTTGACCGTAAAGAAGCCATCACACAAATCGAAGAGCTGTGCGCCAAGTATCGCCTCCCTATTGATCCGCGTAGGAAAGTCGCTGATTGCCCACTAGGTTTGCAGCAACGCGTTGAGATCTTGAAGGTGTTATATCAAGGTGCAGACATCATTATCTTGGACGAGCCCACGGGTGTGCTCACGCCGCTGGAAGCCAAAGAACTTCTTGTCATTATGAAAAGCCTAGCCAATCTGGGCAAAAGCTTCATCATCATCACGCATAAGCTCCATGAAGTTATGGAAGTTGCCGACCGCGTTACCGTGCTTCGCGATGGCAAAATGACAGGTACCGTGGATGCAAATGCCACGAACATTGAAGAGCTTTCCAAGCTCATGGTTGGCAGAGATTTGAAGCAGCTTAAGAAACGCGCTCTAACTGTCGGTCAAACCGTCCTTCAAGTTCAAGATGTTTCCATTCTTGGAGATAAAGGAAAGCCAGTGCTCGATCGTGTCAATTTACAGGTGAAAGCTGGAGAAATCGTTGGTATTGCTGGTATTTCAGGCAATGGCCAGTCGGAATTGATTCAAGCTATCTCTGGCCTTCAGACGATTGATCAAGGAGACATTCAATTATTAGGTAAGCCTGTTCGAGGACGCTCCGTTCGTGAAATTAGGGAAATTGGACTTTCTCATGTACCAGAGGATCGGTATCAATGGGGAGCAGCCAAAGAAGGAACTGTGTTAGAGAATGGCACCATGGGTCACCATAAAACCAAAAGCCGCTCTGGCCTCCTACAAGGCAAAGAACTCCGCAACATGATTAGCGGCTTCATCCAGCAATTTCAGATTAAAGCGGGATCTCAAGATGCCAAAGTGAAGTTTCTATCCGGCGGTAACTTGCAGAAGCTTATCGTAGCGAGGGAACTTGCACAGAAGCAGCCCTTCTTAATTGCCGCTGAGCCGACTCGTGGTGTAGATATTGGCGCCATGGAATTGATTCATGAAGAACTGCTTCGTAAACGGGATGAACAAGGTGCTATATTACTAGTCTCCTCGGAATTAACAGAGATCCTGCAGTTGTCTGATCGTATTTTGGTTATGTACGAGGGACGAATCGTGGGCGAATTGTCCGCGGCAGATGCAACCGAGGAGCAAATCAGCTTATGGATGGCAGGGGGAACTTCCAATGCTTAAAAGACTATTCAACCTAAGCGCTTGGATTCAGCCGCTGATTGCCATCATCATTGGGTTGCTCGGTGGTGCCATTGCCATTATGCTGATTGGCGGGTCCGTCGTTGAAACTTACACAGAGATGTGGAAAGGTGCCTTCGGCAACTTCTTCTATTTCACGAATACGTTAACACGCGCCACGCCACTCATTCTTGTTGGGTTAGGTGTATCGATCGCGTTTCGTGCTGGATTTTTCAATATGGGGTCAGAAGGCCAAATGATTCTTGGCGCTTTATCCAGCGCCATGGTTGCTCTGTACCTGCCTGGGCCTCCGTTGTTTAAATTGCTCGCCGCGATGCTTAGCGGCATCTTGGCAGGCGGAATTTGGTCAGTCTTCGCTGGCTGGCTGGATGCTAAATTCCGAATGAATTTGATCATCACAACACTGTTGCTTAACTATATAGCTGCTCTATTCGCAGGATATTTGGTGGCGTATCCGCTCAAAGATAAATCCGGCTCAGCTGCGCTAGCCCAAACGATGATGATCGATAAAGGTGTATGGCTGCCCAAATTGTTTCAAGGCATGAGCATCCATGGCGGCTTTATCATTGCCCTTGCACTCGCCATACTTCTGTTTCTATTCATTAAATATACCGTAGCTGGTTATGAGGTTCGCATGCTGGGCTATAATCCACTGTTTGCAGCATATGGCGGGGTAAATAGACGGAAAGTTATGCTGACGAGTATGTTTGCCAGCGGCGGTTTCGCAGGACTCGCCGGCGCCGTTGAGGTGCTCGGCATGCAATATCGGTATACCGATGGCATGATTTCGAATCCAGGCTATGCATGGTCAGGCATCATGGCGACCTTGCTTTCAGGAGCGCATCCTTTAGGCACAGCACTTGCGTCCATTCTGCTTGCTGCCTTGCAAACCGGGGGCATGGGTGTTGAACGCAATACAGATATTCCGCTGCAGATATCCAGTGTTATTCAATCGTTGCTCATTCTCTTTGTAACAGCCAAAATCAGCTTTACTCTATGGAAACGCCGGAAAGGAGGCAAGGGCGATGCAGCATCTTCTTGATGTATCTTTATTTAACTCCATGATTCGCATGGTCGCTCCGATTCTTCTTGCAGCACTAGGCGGAGCTATCTGCTCGCGAGTCGGCTTGTTTAATGTCGGTTTGGAAGGGTTCGTCCTCGTCGGTGCCTTCTCCGCGATTGTTGGTAATTACTACACGGGCAACGTATTCCTAGCTGTGCTCATCGCCATAGCCGTGACCATGCTGTTTTCGTTGATTTTTGCTTATATGAGTATCCATTTACAGGCGAATGTCATCGTTGTCGGGATTTCATTCAACTTCCTTGCCTTAGGCTTGACGGCATTTTGTTTGAAGGCTATTTTCAACGTAAAAGGCGCTTATTATGATAAAAATATGATCGGACTGCCGAAGTGGGACATCCCCCTCATTCAAGACATCCCTGTCCTTGGCGGGATTATTTCCGGGCATTCCCCTCTTGTCTATCTTGCTTTTGCACTTGTCTTCGCCCTTCAGTATTTGCTATTCAAATCCGTCCTTGGCTTCCGCATGATTGCTGTCGGTGAAAACCCAGTTGCCGCCAAGAGCATCGGCATTAAAGTCAATCGGATGCAATATATCGCGGTGCTCATCTGCGGAGTCCTTTGCGGACTCGCTGGCGCGCAGCTCTCTCTCGGACAGGTGACCATGTTCACCGAAGGCATGACGGCTGGCCGCGGCTTCATCGCGCTCGTTGCAACCATGCTGGGGCAAGCCAATCCGATTGGCGTCATGGCGTCCAGCTTACTGTTTGGCTTAATGGATGCGTTCAGTATCCGATTACAGGGCTTCTCATTACCAACCCATTTCACACAAATGCTGCCTTATATCGTGACCTTACTTGCGATGCTGTTTTTCCGTAAAAGCAACTACTTGGCGGATGCACAGAAAGCGAATGGCAGTTCGCGTTGAGAAATTAGCAAGATATGCTTAGGAACGCTTACGAAGTGAGTTTTCCTAAAGGAAAACTTTTAGGAGGATGGCAGATGCATAAAGACACCAAAGCGGAGCGCATCAAACGCATGCAAATCCCCGCTGTAGACGTTCCACCAGAGCTTGCTGGTCGGATTCCACCTGGTCAAGTCGTGACGGACCGTTTTCCTATTTTACATGAAGGAGAAGTCCCCAAATATGATATGACAGCGTGGTCGCTGCGCGTTTTTGGAGAAGTAGCCGAAGAGAAAACATTCAACTATGACGACATATTGACATTACCACACACACAAATCCAGTGTGATATTCACTGTGTGACCCGTTGGTCCAAGCTGGATACCGTATGGGAAGGTGTGCGCTTCCGAGATTTCCTTCAACTGATCGATGTAAAACCCGAGGGAAAATATGTCATGATCCATGCGGATAATGACTATGAAACGAATGTGCCACTCGCTGATCTCATGGGAGATGATATCTTGCTGGCAACGACTTTCGATGGCAAGCCACTCACACTTAAGCATGGTTGGCCGCTTCGTCTCGTTGTTCCGCATTTGTATTTCTGGAAAAGTGCCAAGTGGATTCGCGGAATCGAGTTCATGGCGGAAGATCGCGAAGGCTTCTGGGAACGCAATGGCTTTCATAACGTCGCAGATCCGTTCGAAGAACAGCGCTTCTCCGGCGAAGCCATTCCAATCCCCGAAGATGAGTGGGTCAGAAAGGAGTTTGATTAAGTTGCTTTTATCCATCTTACAAGTCAATACGGAAGACTTATCTCCCTATGCTATCGTGTGCGGTGATCCGTTCCGAGCAGAGGCTATTTCCCGCAAGCTAGACAATGCACGTGAGCTTTCCTTCAGCCGAGAATATCGAACTTTCGTAGGCGAAAAGGATGGCGTTCCCATCACTGTCGTGAGTCATGGTGTCGGGTCGCCAGGAGCGGCAGTTTGCTTCGAGGAGCTCATCAAAGGCGGCGTAACGACGCTGATTCGCGTTGGAACCGCTGGATCTTACTCCGCCGACGTCCCCCCAGGAAGTCTCGTTGTAAGCACAGCCGCGGTACGTGAAGAAGGCTTAACTCGCCAGTTAGTTCCTCACGGCTTCCCCGCTGTAGCTGATCACGCTGTTACTCGAGCGCTGTATGAAGCGGCTTCTGAAACGGACGGCCTCGTGAAGCAAGGAATTACAGTAACCTTGGATGCTTTCTTCCAAGGAGTCGAGGAATTCCCTCACCGTAAATACAAGCAAGCTGGCGCTTTGGCCGTTGAGATGGAAATTGCCGCCCTCTATGTGATTGCTTCGCTGCGTGGTGTGCGCGCTGGCGCCATTGTTGCCTTGGACGGTTATGCAGATGCCGATCTGCGGGAAGTGTACAACCCGCATACAGATGTCGTTTCTGGCGCCATTGAGCGGGAAATTGATGCTGCGATTCGTGCGATTGTGAAGTTACATACAGAAGACAACTAACGCTATATTAGTAAGCCCGTCAGGAAATTCCTGACGGGCTTTTATAGAGATGCAGCACTTAAGACTATACCTAACGAAATTTGCTCGACCTCCCGTTACCCAACCTACATATCACCTGCCAACTCTCCTTCCCGCTCTCCCACTACCCAACCTCCCCCTGCAAAAGTGCAAAAGTACATCTTTCCACCATTTCTCCACTCTTCAACTGAAATGCGTGCGAATAGGCATCAATTTTACTGTTACCCAGCGTTTTCTCGCCAATTCACTCCAAAAGGTTGCACTTTCGCACTTATTCTTCCGCATTTACTCCTTGCCCTCAAAAAGGATGCTCTTTTGCATCTTTGAACACAGTACTCCCCACAGCAACACACTAAAACCCCGTCGTTGTGCCCCTCACTCATATCAACTAACTAAAAAAAACCTCCACCTCCACTTTTCAGTGGATTTGAAGGTTTTTCACTTATCTTATTTCATTTAAATTACGCTAACCATTGCTTCACTTTCGCTGAGAAGTTATTCAGCATCTCTTGTGAACCGAATTGGCCGCTGAAATCTTCAATACCAAGGTAACCATCGTAGCCAACTGCTTTCAAATCACCCAGCACTTGCTTCCAGTTCACGATACCCTCATCAATCGGTGTCCATCCGCTTTTCCAAAGCTTAATACCATCTTGCTCTTCACCTGAAAGTGTCCATGCCGCATTCTTAACATGCACATGTGCAAGGTAAGGTCCTAGCAATTCAAGACCCATACGGTGGTTCTCGAAGCCTTCATGCACCATGTTGCCCGCATCGTGAAGCACACCAATGTTCTCCGGTTTGAAACCAGATACGAGTCTATGCGCCAGACCAGCGCTCGCAGTGATCGTATTGTGATGCGTCTCCACCAAACCTTTAACGCCGTACTGCTGGGAAAGTTCTTGGACATGGTGAAGGTAGTCCACTGCTTTAGCAAACAAATCATTGTAGTTTTTGCTTTTATCGTAACCAGGTACGCCAACACGGATGAATGGCACGCCCATTTTTTGAGCTGCTTTAAACACATGCTCCGTTTCAGCAACATTGCAGTCATTCAAATAAGGTGTAATGCTCAGGTTCACAAGGTTCTCGTTCAGAGCTGCTTGCTTGAAGCGGTCTAGTTCTGCATCTGAAGCAGCCGGGTCAATGGAGCACAGATTGTTTCTCCAGAACGATGGCGTCTCTCCCACTGCGTCCGCAGGGATATCTTTGAAGCGCCACTCAATGCCAGTGATACCAGCAGCGGCAGCAGCTTTAGCAAGCTCTTCAGGTGTAAAGTCTGGTGTAGCGACAGTAAATACGGATAATTTCATATATAAGCCTCCTAAAAGTTTTTCGCTAGAAAAACTAGCATCGTAACATAAGCTTAGGTATTAGCAAGATCCCATTGCATGTTTATCTCTCCTATATTTTGCAGTATAATAAAAACGTATTCATTGCATTAATTGGGCAAAAGTTTGCTAATATTGACTCCAATCACAGAGGAGATCTTCACATGCAGGAAATGTACAAAAATCTCGATCGGCTGTTGACTTTCCGACACGCTGTAACTCATAATCCATTACCGTTGGACTTTCACCAGCATCAGGACCAATATGAAATCTATTTCTTCCTTACCGGCGATGTCCATTATTTCATTGAAAAGCAAGTGTATCCCCTACAGTACGGCGACCTGCTGATCATGCACAGCAATGAGCTTCATCGGCCTAATTTCCAATCGAAGAAACAACGCTACGAGAACGTGGTCATTCATTTCAATCCAGCGCTGCTGCAACATGTTAATTCTCATCAGTTCGACTTGTTGAACTGCTTCAATAATCGTGTTTTTGGTGAGCAAAATCGTATGAGACTGACGCCGCCGCAAATTGACGACATCATGAAACTTTATGATCGTATGGAAATGCATCGCCGCCCGCAAGCACTGCCAGGTTCAGAAATCCTATATTTTGCAACCTTTATTGAGCTGCTCGTTTTTATTAATCGAATCTTCCAGAATCAAGGGAAACAAGAAGAACAGGTCATGATGCCAGACAAGCTCTCCTCTCTCTTCACCTACATTGATGAAAATTTAGATCAGGACCTGTCGCTCGAGATACTCGAACAAGTCGTCTTCATGAATCGCTCCTACCTTTGCCGACTTTTCAAAAAGCATACAGGAAGCACCATTCACGAGCATATCCTGTTCAAGCGTATCGCCAGGGCCAAACATTTGCTGCGCGAAGGCTCCACCGTCACCGACACGTGCCAGCTTGCTGGCTTCAACGATTATTCAAACTTCATTCGGACTTTTAAAAAGGCCGTCGGCCTCCCCCCTCGTCAATACCAATCGCAGCAACGACGAGTGTAATAAGCAGCTGCTTGTCTTGGAAAATCCAATCCATACTTAGGAGTTGACCTTTGTGTCCCACAGTCCAATTGCATCCCCGCAAGGACTGGCGCTGGTTGCCAGAATCCGCGATTTTTGCACAAAACTGCCGGAAGTAGCAGAAAAGGTTGATGGCTTTGGCCACACCACCTTTCGTGTCAAAGACAAACCTTTTATTTTTATAGGTGATAGGGATACGCAAGTATCCACCTCGCTCAAAACGAACCTTACTACACAAGAGTTCCTCCTAGGCCAAGACAGCACAGCTTATACGAAGACGCCTTATATCGGCCAGCATGGCTGGGTTAGTATTATGAATATTGATCTTGTGCCATGGGCAGAGATCGAGGATTTGATCGTAGAAGGCTACGCAAGAACGGCACCTAAGAAGCTTGTCCAACAGTTGAAAGCCACCATGTCATAATCCCGTTGTTTATTACAAAAAAAGGTTGCCCAGGTCTCAAAGACTTGGGCAACCTTTTTAGTTATGCAGAACCTATTTCAGGTTCTCTGGATTTAATACAAGAAGCTCAGGCAATACGAAGATACCGTCTTTACGGATCAACACATCGTCAAACCAAATTTCGCCGCCACCATACTCAGGACGTTGGATATTCACCATATCCCAGTGCAACGAAGATTTGTTACCGTTGTAGGCATCATCATAACAATTGCCAGGGGTGAAGTGGAAGCTGCCGTCGATTTTCTCATCGAACAGAATATCTTTCATCGGGTGCTGAATATAAGGATTCACGCCGATCGCGAACTCACCTACATAGCGCGCACCTTCATCCATGTCGAAAATTTCATTGATACGATCCGTGTCATTCGCAGTCGCTTTGACGATTTTACCATTTTCGAAATGAAGCACCACATTCTCGAAAATAAAGCCATCATGCGGTGAAGGTGTGTTATATGAAATAACACCGTTTACCGAATCACGGACTGGTGCGGAGTACACTTCGCCATCTGGAATGTTCAGTTCGCCGTCGCATTTCACGCCGCCAATGCCTTTGATCGAGAACGTCAAGTCCGTACCTGGACCAACAAGACGTACTTTGTCTGTGCGATCCATAAGCTCTTTTAACGGATCCATCGCTTTGGACATTTTACCATAATCCATCGTACATACATTGAAATAGAAATCCTCGAACGCATCCGTACTCATACTCGCAAGCTGAGCCATCGAAGACGTTGGGTAGCGAAGAACAACCCATCTTGTATCCTTGATGCGAACATCGAAATGTACCTGTTGATAGTACACGGAATTGTACAACTTCATCCGATCAGCCGGAATATCCGACAGTTCATAAATGTTCGCGCCGCCGCGTACACCGATGTAACCGTTCATTTGTTTCATTTGGAAGGCATCTGCATCTGCCCATGTTTGCATTTGAGCTTCCGTACCGTTCATAACCAGCTCACGAATCACAGCATGATCGCGCAAGTTAACAAAAGGATGTGCACCCGCGGCATGAACCTTTTTGACGATTTCTTTCACAAGGGCAGAATCAATCCCATAAGCTTCAATTAAAATATTTTCACCTGGCTGTGCCTTAACTGAATAATTCACCAATACATCAGCAAGCTTAGTTAATCTAGGATCCAGCATGTGTTATCTCTCCTCTTCATTGGCGGGTTCGATGGGGTCAAAGCCTCTTTCATGTGTCTGAAAGCCGACCGTCGTCAAATAGAACCATTCCCCATTCTCCTCTTGCTCGGCATCTAGTTCATAAATAAGCGCACGGAATTTCCTCAACCATTCGGCATATTTCGCTTTACTCATTTTGACTTCAACCTGCGTCATGATAATCGGCCACTGGGATCGGTCTGGCGATGGAATTTGAAACGCCTCTTCAGGGGCATTAATCGCTCTGTTTCTAGCATGTCCAAGTACACTTAATGTACGTTCTCGGTAATAATTTTCTACCTCCGAAACATACGGGAGCAAGTTCTCTCCAGGCACAAAACCACGTGCTACGGCACGATAAAATTTTTGCACAATGCCATTCTTAAGCTCCGTACGAACAACGCAAATCAAATTATGACGTTCAAGCTCATTCAAATGATAATGCACCTTGGCACGCGCCATCCCTAACAACTTAGCCAACTGCTGACCTGTATAAGCTTTCTCTATGAGATATAGCAGTACTCTAGCGCGAAGTGGATCACTAATTGTTTTGAGTTGTTCGAGTTCTTCAATGATATAAACAGGCTGCAGTTTCATCGTGGATCCGACCTCCCTCTCCAGTACCAAGATTAACGAATGTACCCATGCTAGAACGAGTTTTACCTCGAAAAAGCCTTGCTACAAGCGCCTCTTGGTCTTCTTATAATCTCTTAAAGAGATTAATTAAACGACGGTCAAATCTTTTTAACCGTATCATAATGCTAAACAGAATCTATGTCAATTGCGGTTTCAGACTACCTAATAATTCAGTACGAGGCCTTTTTTCATGCGACATTTCACCGCTTTAAAGGATTACCGAAATTAAGCTTTCTACTATGGTAGCAAAAAGGGACGTTTCTGTCACCATTAAAGGTAGAAACGTCACCAATAAATTACCGAGCTAGGCTGTATGGCTCCATTCAATGGAGCTCTCTCATCTACGATTGTTTAAAACTAGTAATTTCAGGTGTACTTCAGATGACAGATAATGATTATTGTCAGTTGTTATTCATTAACCTGAGGCGGGAATGCGCTGTTCCACTATCAATTACTTAAACCGAATTCTTCGGCTAACAGAAAATGATTTTTGTCATTTGATAGCGCTGTGGTGGCGGAAGATGCAAATGAGGACCCGGAGGGCTACTCTATCAAATGCTCATAACCAGAAATTTCGAATTACAAAAAATGATTTTTGTCAGTTGTTACTCTTTAACCTGAGGCGGGGGTGCATTGTTCAACTTTCAATTATTTAAACCGAGTTCTTCGGCTAACAGAAAATGATTTTTGTCATTTGATAGCGCTATGGTCGCGGAAGGTACGTATAAGGACTCGGAGGGCTACTCTATTAAATGCTCATAACCAGCAATTTCGAATTACAAAAAATGATTTTTGTCAGTTGTTATTCATTGGCCTGAGGCGGGGATGCATTGTTCAACTTTCAATTATTTAAACCGAGTTCTTCAACTAACAGAAAATGATTTTTGTCAGTTGTTAGCGCGCTTTGGTGAATGAAGATATGAATGAGGGCCTGGAAGGCTACTCTATCAAATGCCCAGCAATTTCGAATTACAAAAAATGATTTTTGTCATTTGTTATTTGTTATTCATTAGCCTGAGGCGGGGGTGCATTGTTCAACTTCCAATTATTTAAACCGAGTTTTTCAACTAACAGAAAATGATTTTTGTCATTTGATAGCGCTGTGGTGGCGGAAGATGCAAATGAGGACCCGGAGGGCTGCGCTACGGGAAAAACAGCGTGCGCAACGCCGCTGCAGCTTCGCGCGGTGAGCGAGCACCCGCGATGGCGCTCACCACTGCCACGCCGTCCGCGCCTGCGCGGATGACGGCGCCTGCATTCGTGGCATCGATTCCCCCGATGCCCACAAGCGGCAGCTGGATGCCGCCTGCGCGCATCCGCGCTAGTACGGCAGGCCCCTGGACCTCACGCGCATCGAGCTTCGTGCGCGTGGCGTACTGGGGGCCTACACCAAGATAGTCGGCGCCTTCGGCCAGCGCCGACTGGGCTTCGCCCAGATCGTGGGCCGAGACGCCCACGATCATATTCGGCAGCCGCTCGCGCACCGCGGCGGCTGGGGCATCCTCTTGGCCGATGTGGATACCATCGGCCTCAAGCTCTAGAGCGAGCCGTTCATCATCGTTCACGATGAACGGGATCCCGCGCTGCGCGCAAAGGCGGCGCAGCCGTGCGCCCAGCGCGAGCAGCTCCGGCCCCTGCAGGGCGCCGGGGCCCTTCTCGCGCAGCTGAAACATCGTGATGCCGCCGTCGATGGCGGCTTCCAGCACTTCATACGGGTCAGCCCCGCCACAATTCGGGCTGCCCATCACCAAATACAAACGCAGAGCTTTACGCAGCTCTCCAGCACTCAACACGACACTCATCGCACACCTCGCATGGCCGTATCATTGGAATCAGCAGCTCGAACACCCTGCTGATACGCCCAATGATTCGTCGGTCCATGCCCGCTGCCGATATGTAAAGGCTCCGAAATCGCAGCGTGGATGAAGTTCTTCGCCAGCTGCAAAGACGCCTTAGTCGTAAGTCCCTGCGCCAACCCCGAGGTCAAAGCAGCTGCAAATGTGCAGCCTGTTCCATGCGTATGCTGTGTAACTAATCTTTTGGAGGTGAACTCCGTAAAGGAAACGCCATCATACAGCAAATCCGTCGCCTGCTCCGTATTCACTTCATGGCCGCCTTTGATCATCACATGCTTGCAGCCGTATGCATGAATTCGCAAAGCCGCTTTCTGCCGAGAGTCCCTGTCCGTAATCAATATCCCGCTAAGCGCCTCCGCTTCAGGAATATTCGGCGTCACCACATCAGCTAGGGGCAGCAAGGAATGAATCATCGCGTCAATCGCCTCTTGCTGCAAGAGCGAAGCTCCGCCCTTGGCGATCATCACCGGGTCTACAACGATTTGCTCCCATGCATACTTCTTAATCGCCGCCGCTACGATGCGAATAATTTCTCCGCTAAACAGCATTCCTGTTTTGAGTGCATCAGGTCGCAAATCTTCACCAATAGATGCCAGTTGGCGTTCGATTGCCTCTGCGCTTATTGGGTAAACCCCTTGCACACCTAGTGTATTCTGTGCGGTAACAGCCGTAATCACGGACATTCCGTACACGCCGAGTTCTTGAAATGTCTTCAAATCTGCCTGAATGCCCGCTCCACCGCCACTGTCCGAGCCGGCAATCGTCAATGCTTTGTAAATCGCCACGATACTCCCCCCTACTTACATTTTGCAACTATTTGTGCTAACGGTCACGACAGACGCTATTGTCGCCTATTTCACTATCTCCATAATCTAACGGACACGGCAGTCGTTATCGCAGCTGAATTTTCCAAATGAGCAAGAAAATCGACTGAATAACGACCTCTGTGTCCGTTAGCTTTTTAAAACTTCATCTATACACGAAATAACGGTTCCTGTGTCCGTTAGCCAAGGGAAGACCAAGACCAAGACCAAGACCAAGACCAAGACCAAGACCAGACCAGACCAGACCAGACCAAAACCAAAGCCAAAGCCAAAACCTAGAACTACACCCGGCTCAACCCATCCATCGGACTGCTCGCCGATGCATATCGCTTCTTCGGAATGCGCCCCGCTTCAAAGCCCGCACGTCCCGCTTCGATCGCGAGTTTCATGGCATAAGCCATTTTGACGGGATCCTTCGCTCCAGATACTGCTGTGTTCAGCAGCACACCGTCTGCTCCCATTTCCATCGCCAACGATGCATCAGAAGGCGCACCAATCCCTGCGTCCACGATGACCGGAACTGTCGCCTGCTCGATGATAAAGCTCAGATTCAACGGGTTAATGATTCCCTGCCCCGTGCCAATCGGTGATGCACCAGGCATAATCGCGTGTACGCCAAGTGCTTGCAAACGTTTGGCTAATAACACATCATCCGATGTATAAGGAAGTACGATAAATCCTTCCTCCAGCAGCATTTCCGACGCTTTCAGCGTTTCCACAGGATCGGGCAGCAGCGTCATTTCATCCCCAATAACTTCGACTTTGATCATGTCGCACAGGCCAGAAGCCTTAGCTAAACGTGCGATGCGGACGGCTTCTTCGGCTGTTTTGGCACCGGCTGTATTCGGCAGCAACGTGAAATTCGACGTGTCCAACATGGACAAGAAATTCGGCTGACTCGCCTCAAAAATGTTCATCCGACGAACGGCAAACGTCAGAATTTGGGACTCACTAATATCCACCGCTTGTTTTTGAATCTGAAAATCAGGAAACTTCCCCGTACCTAGCAACAGACGTGAACGAAACTCATATGGACCGATTTTTAACATATCTTTATCCTCCTCCAACGAAATGAACGATCTCAATTTTGTGACCTTCCGCAAGCTCAGCACCAGCGTGATCCTCTTTATGTAAAATGGCTGCGTTATGCTCAACCACGAGCATTTTGTCGCTTAGGTCGAAATGCGCAAGCAGCTCCACAACGGTCCTAATCGTATCGGGTACGTCAACCTGCTGACCATTAATGTGCAGTTTCAATGCTTATCAATTCCTTTCCTGTAGCTGAAAATATGTCTTGACCCTGCTGACTCACTCGCGTGGTCTTTGGCGAAAAATCCGGGCTGAAGGCATCCAGCCAAGGGGCTATCGCACTATTCCCTTGGTCTCCTCCGCCATCTCCGCCCAAAATCCAATCCGCCATCACCCTCCCGGTGATCGGGCTCAGCAGAATCCCGTTGCGGTAATGACCGCACGCTGTATACAAGCCCTCCACCGTCGGTACTTTGCCGATGTAGGGCAGCCCGTCGGCTGTCTGCGGGCGCAGCCCCGACCAAGCCTTCTCCCACTCTGCATCGCCGAGGGCGGGCATCAGCCCCCTCGCGCGATCCATCAGCTCGGCTAAGCCCGAGAGCGATACCTTGCGGTCATAGCTGTGCGGCACGACCGTCGCGCCGACCACCAGCCGTCCGCCGGCTTTCGGAACGATATAGCACCCTGGCGAGAACAGGGTTTTCTTCAGGAGCGGCTTCGGCGTCCTAACGGAGAAGCACTCGCCTTTCACGGGATACATCGGCAAGTCGATGCCGATGCCCGCTAGCAGCTGACCGCTCCACGTGCCTGCGGCGACGACCACGTGGTCGCTGTAGAGCGGACCAGCGGCCGTCAGCACKCCGATGACGCGCTCCTGCGCGGTCAGCAGCCCTTGCACCTGGGCGAACGGTTGCACCTTCGCCCCAAGCACCTGCGCCGCCTGCGCGAATGCCGCCGCCAGCAACGGAGCATCGACCTGCCCATCTTCGGGCAGGTACAGGGCTCCGCGCGTGGCTGCGCTCAGCGCGGGCTCTATAGCCGTGGCTTCAGCTGCGCTGAGCCACTGGGCTTTCTCGCCCGCGGCGCGCTGGAGCTTCTCCCGCGCGCGCAGCTCCTCCTCTTGAACGTCGCTGAGCGCGACGTTCAGCAAGCCCTCACGGACGAGACCGATGTCGATGCCCGTGAGTTCTCGAAGTTCCCCGCTCAGCTCGGGGAACATGGCACGGCTTTGGCGCGCCCATTGGAACAGGGCGCCGGTGTTTTCCATCTCGGACTGCGCACCGAGCATGCCTGCTGCCGCAGCAGAAGCTTCGGTGCTGAGTTGGCTGCGCTCTAGCAGTGTGACGAACTGCCCTCTTTTAGCCAAGTAATATGCGATGGATGTACCGATAACACCACCGCCAACGATGATGACATGGGATCTTGCTGCTGACATTTCGCTCACCTCTATTTAATGAAGCTCATCATGATAGGCCAGAACGGCTCCAAGGGGATCCGCTGCTTCCCATATTCCGCTCATCACCGCGATGCCGGATGCTCCTGCATCCAGAACGGACTTTACCCTTGCAGGTGTCATCCCGCCTATCGCAATCACCGGAATATTAACGTGATGAACTAATTGTCTTAACTGCTCCAAGCCCCTAGGCGGCACGCCCTGCTTAGAGTTGGTCGCAAAAATATGACCGAACATAAGATAATCAGCCCCTTCTTTTTCACGCCACATCGCCTCGTCTGCCTGATGCACAGAGACTCCGATGCGCTGTATCCCACGGCAAAACTCATCCTGAATAACAAGCGATGGCGTCGAGCCTGGAAGCTGAAGCCCCCCTGTTTGCAAGGCTAGAGCGATAGAGGGAAACCCGTTGACGTACAGTCTTTTGGCAGGAACCCCTTGCTCCAATAAGTACTGAACGCCGATAAACACTTCGTCCAAGGACTTCGTTTTCTCGCGAATATGAATCGCTGTGACATACGGGTGAATCTGCGCCGCAATCTTGGCGATCTCGGACCATGTATGCTTCCCGCCCGATATGACATGCAACTCTTTCTCCGACACCTACGGCCCACTTCCTCTCCACCAAACACCACTTGTCTTTACAGCACTATTCATCCCGACTTAGTAAGTAACACAAAAAAACCACTTTCCTCAGGAAAGTGGTTGTAGGCTGCCTCATCATAAACAGATATAAAATCGGCTCCAAAGCTCGTTCCACTTTCMTCCGCTGGCATAAACCAGATCAGGTTCAAAGGGTTCAGTCTACACTGTCTCAGCCTCTCGGCGCCCCTAGGGATTCATTCGTATGCAATTACTAAACATCATAGCATGACAGCCAACTCTTGGAAATAACAATTTTCCATTCATCTTACAGTCGACCTAGTCTTTCTCAGCTTGCTGAGAATTACGTCTCCTTATTGAAACCATTTCCAAAACTTCCCGTATAGAATATCAGTAAATCTTATATTAAGGGGTGTTTGCCATGGAACCATTTGTACTGCCAGAACCCGATCGACGAAGACCCTCTTCCCTTCCGCCAGGTTTGATGACCAAAATTGTTATCGGCCTTGTTATCGTTCTCGTCCTTATTTTTGGATCGTCCACCTTCTACACGGTACAGGAGCATGAGAAGGCGGCTATTTTAACATTAGGCAAATATACGACAGAGAAGGAAGCTGGGCTTCACTTTAAACTCCCTTTTCCTATTCAACAGGTGATTGTACTTCCTGCCAAAAAGACGCAACGGATCCAAATCGGCTTCCGTGAAGTAGGTGGCAAAATCACTCCCGTAGAAGAAGAAGCGATGATGATCACGGGGGATGAAAATATTTTATCCGCTGATGCCGTGGTGGAATGGAATATCAGTGACATGCGGAACTACTTGTACAATATTGATAATGCAGAACTATTCCTACGTAACTCGGCGAGTGCAGCGATTCGTTCCGTTATCGGCGCTACGGCGCTAGACTTTGCCATTACAGAAGGAAAAACCGAGGTCCAAGGCAAGGTCAAAGAACGATTGATTGAGATGCAGACGAAGTATCAAACGGGTATTCATATTGTCGATTTGAAATTCCAAGATATCGAGCCGCCAGCTGGCGATGTACAGAATGCTTTTAAAGATGTAACCAATGCGCGTGAAGAGAAAAATACGAAGATTAACGTGGCGACGAAATACGAAAATGATATCCTTCCAAGGGAGCGCGGTAACGCTCAAGCACTGCTTGAGAATGCAGAAGCTCAGAAGAAATCACGGATTTTGAATGCGCAGGGGGATGTGGCGAAGTTCAATGCCCTGTATGCGGAGTATGCCAATAATAAATCAGTAACAGAGAGCAGACTTATCATCGAGACGTTAGAAAAAATATTGCCGAATGCCAAAATTTTCATCAGCGACAGCACGGGCGAAACGGTCAAATATTTACCAATTAATGAGCTGTTGCGCACACCTGCTGCTGCAACTGGTACGACTGGAGGGACTGCGAAATGACCTTACAAAGCAAATGGATTATGAGATCCATCCTTGGTATCGTTGTCGTCATTTTGTTCCTGATTTCCATCTTTATTGTCAAAGAAGGCCAATACCGCGTCGTTCTCAAATTCGGAGAAGCCGTTCGTATCCAAACAGAACCTGGTATTCATTTTAAAATTCCATTCATTGAATCGGTTCGTACGCTTCCCAAATATCAGATGGTGTATGATAGCAAGCCTACTTCCATTTTGACCAAAGATAAAAAGCCGATCGAAGTTGATAACTATACGGTATGGCGCATTGATGATGCTCAGCAATTCTTGCGTACGATTCAATCGATCACTGGTGKGGAAGAGCGTATTGATGCCGCAGTGTACAACACCGTTAGACGGAAGTTATCGGAGATTAATTACAGCGATATCATTAGCGAAAACACCCAACGTGGTAACTTGAACGACGAGATTACGAAGGAAGTTTCCGAGTTAATGGAGCGCGATAACTACGGGATCCAAATCGTCGATGTGCGCATCAAACGCACGGATCTGCCGGATTCCAACAAGCAAAGCGTATATAAACGGATGATTTCTGACCGCCAATCTATTGCGGCGAAGTACTTGTCCGAGGGCGATGAGGAGTCCAAGAAAATCACCTCCAAAGCCGACAGACAGGCGAGTGAATTGATCGCGCAAGCGCAAGCAGATGCGAAGAAAATCGTGGCTGAAGGCGAGCAAGAAGCAGCTAAAATTTACAACTCCGCTTACGGCCAAGACCCTGCCTTCTACAATTTCTATCGTACGCTGGATAGTTACTTGGTGTCATTTAAAGGGGAACCGGTCATCATGCTGCCTATCGATTCGCCGTACACGAAAATTCTACTTGGTAAATAATATTGGTGAACGCCGTAAAGCATACACATCCTAGGATGTGTATGCTTTTTACTTTATTTCTCTAGCTGCGGAACTTGGTCACCCACTCCCCATCCGCCGGAATCACAACCTGCTCCAACAACCCTTCCACTACCAATCTCCCCCGCAAATCCGCTCGCGTCACATGACAGTGATTGATCGCATCCATGTGCAYGGCGACGATTTTCGTGAATGGTGCGTATCGGCATAGGCTTACCACGTCGTTCGCATCCATGGTGATGGGATCCCCCACTTCGAACTGTGCACCGCCTGCATTAACGACCGTCCAATCTGGCAGATGCGTCTCCAACGCTTGCTGTACGTCGTCACACCAAATCGTATCTCCCGCGAGATATAGGGTCGGCTCGTTCTCCGCTTTGAACACAAAGCCTGAAACCTGTCCCATCATCTTCCCAATCTCCCCAGTCCCATGCTGTCCACCTGTTCGGAACAAAGTTACTCCCTGTACTGTAAGTGACTCCTGAATGGCCGTTACCGACGTAAACCCTGCAGCCGTAAACGCTCCTTCATCCCCTGGTTGGCACAAGACAGGCGTTGTTTTCGGCAGTGCTTCCGCAGCTGGTCCATCCCAATGATCTCCATGCAGATGGGTCACGATAATCACGTCTGGCTGACCGATTTCCGCTATTGGAAATGGCAGAGGCACAAGTGGATTCCGTCTAGGATTGGCGGTATTCACAATCGGCGGATTGACCCCTGCGTCACTAAACATCGGATCTATTAGACATGTTATTCCAGCGTATTCCAGCCAAAGTGTGGCATGGCGAATCAATTGAAGCTTCATTTTCAAAGCACCTCTTATCTTCTAATTGTTGTTCTGCTACAATTGTAAAATAATTGGCGCATAACCCATACCATCTGCTGAAAAGAATAACCGATTTTCCATTTCATTGTGAAAGGAATTCAACAAGTGCTAAGCAACCCACCGATCGATGAGATCGATTTACGTATCTTACAGCATTTACTGCAAGATGCCACTCAGTCGCACAAAGCCATTGGTCAACAGGTACATCTAACTGGCCAAGCGGTCGGCGCACGTATACGTAAGCTCCAAGATCTCGGTATCATTACGGGTTACACCGTGAACTGGAATCCCGAGAAAATCGGGCAGGTCGTGCATGCGTTTATCGTTGTTTTTATGAAATCTAACACTGCTCATCAAGCTTTCCTCACATATATTCAACATCAAGAAAGTGTTGTAGAGACGCACCGTGTCAGCGGCGAAGGCTGCTACTGGATGCGAGTTCGCGTTCATACGCCACTTGAACTAAATGCATTTCTGGATGAGCTTCTCATCTATGGCAATTACAAAGTCAGTCTTTCCATCGGTCAAGTCAAATAGCAGCCTGCGCTTCAAGCTGGCCACGAAAGGATGTTCACCTAGATGCTGCCTCAGTTAAACCGTCAGTTAGAAAAGATTTTACCGCTAATCACACCCATTAGTGTTCTTATCGGGGTTCTACTCGGAAGTCACTTATCAGGATTTACTTATTTGTCGCCGTGGTTGTTTGCTTTCATGACTTTTTCGGGGAGTATCGCTTCGAGCTTCAAAGAGTTCATCAAGGTCGTCGTTCAACCACTGCCGCTTCTCACGACTTTGTTCATTTTGCATGTCGGGATGCCGCTGATCGCACTCGGACTGGGTCATGCTGTCTATAGTCACGAACCTCTGACGATTACGGGACTTATTTTGGCCGCAGCCATTCCAACAGGGATTACAAGCTTCGTGTGGGTAGCCATTTATCGAGGCAATATTGTATTAACGTTGTCGATCATCCTAATGGATACGATCCTTTCCCCCTTCGTCGTGCCGTATACGCTCTCTGTATTGGTTGGTACCAAAGTGCAGCTCGATACGTTTGCGATGATGAAAGGCTTGTTCTTCATGATCGTCGTTCCTTCTCTCATTGGGATGGGGCTGAATCAATGGACGCGGGGGAAAATTAAGGAGCAATGGGGAGGCCGTTTAGGTCCTTTTTCGAAAATATTCATKGGCGTCGTCGTTGCCATTAACAGCTCCGTCATCGCTCCGTATTTGCGTGACTTCAACGCAAAACTGCTCGGTTTGGCAGGCTTTGTCCTTGTCGTGGCCTCACTTGGCTACATGATCGGTTGGCTTGTCGCTAGATTGTTCCGCTGGGAACAAGATGTCGTGGTTGCCCTTACTTTTAACAGTGGTATGCGTAATATTAGTGCGGGCGCGGTACTCGCTGTAGCTTATTTCCCGCCACCCGTGGCGATCCCAGTTGTGCTTGGCATGCTGTTCCAGCAATCCCTTGCTTCCCTCTTCGGCTTTCTGCTGAATCGGAAATATGCCTTGAAAAGTGATACGCAAAGCTTACATGTTAATGGTGTTAAACAGATGTGAAAAAGACTGCTCAGCAATCGCTGGCAGTCTAAACGCTCCACCTTATTTCGAAAGGCGAGTAAACATCACATACGAATAAATAATCGGAATGAAGGAACTAATGACGATAGCGGCTATAAATATGCCGATTGCAATTGAACTCGTTAAAAACGCTGCAATGAAGGCAACAATGCCGCCAATCATCATCAGCGGACCTCCCAAACGATGTGTCTTTCTCCAAATTTCTTCGTTAGCGAGTGTCCATGGTGTCCGTATGCCGAACGTAAAGTTGGGCTTCACTTGTGTTAAAAAGTTCCCCATCACAGCAAACAGCACGCCCAGCAATATCATCGTTATTTTCTTAAAGTCCAGGCTGTAGCCCAAGTTAAAGACAATGATCGCCCAACCTACGATAGCTAAAAGAATCGTAACCCCGAACCGCGTCACCTCAAATGCTGCAGGAAATTTCTCGAAATTTGCTTTCTTCGGATCAATCGCTCTCATAGCCCGCATGAACAGCGGCAGCAGACCCAGCAGTACTAGCATGAGTAGCGACATTTCTTTGCTCATCGTCCCGTTCACTTCATTATTGACGCCAAAATGGCTCGCCATCGTGTCCGGAAGACGGTTATACAGAATGAAGCCCCCGATCGCTGGTGAAAGGCTAATCACAAGTAACAAAATCTCCTTCCATTTTTTCATGACGATTCCTCCTCATCTTTTTTGTTAAGTATGTTAAACATCCATCCGATGACGTCTTCAACAACCGTGGTGTGCAAGGTATACATGATATGTTGTCCCTGACGTTCATCCATCACCAATCCAGCCTGTTTAAGCAGGTTCAAATGATGCGATATGCTCGGCTTACTAATCTTGAAATGATCAGCAATATCGCCAGCATTCATACTCTTTTCTCGCAGCAGTTGCAAAATTTCACGACGAGTCGGGTCCGCCAGCGCTTTAAATGCCTCATTCAAATGGAAGTTCCTCCTTATTTAGATATTTATCTAAATGTATAATGAAATAATACCTCCTTTTTCTCCTCCTGTCAATTGGCATGTGCCTTCCTCTGTTTTGGCTATTAGGCGATGTAGGTTTATAATAGAAAAATCATACTTAACTTCACGCATCAGACAGGATGGTTCACATGAACGATAAAATTGTAATGCCCGTTTGGACAATCGGCTTGTTCATTGTGGTTATGAATACGACGATGTTCAACGTCTCGATTCCCAGTATTATTCAAGATCTTAATATCACGGCAGATCTCGGTTCTTGGGTCATCTCCAGCTATTCCATTGGCTATGCCTTATCTACGGTTATATACAGTAGACTCTCCGATGTGGTTCAGATTCGTAAACTGCTCACGGTAGGGCTTATTGTGCTCGGACTTTCCTCGGTGTTCGGACTGTTCGCAACGGAGTTCCACACACTGCTGGCGGCGCGTATTCTCCAATCCGCAGGCGCAGGAGTGATGGCTGGACTTGGATTGGTTCTCGCCAGTCGCTACATCCCGATTGAACGAAGAGGCTCAGCCATTGCAATGATCTCCGCTGGGAGCGCGATGGCCTTCGGACTCGGCCCGATCGTTGGCGGATTAATAAGTGAATACTTTGGCTGGAATGGGTTGTTCGCCATTACTTGCCTTGTTCTAGTCATTCTTCCCGTTCTCTTGCGCTTGCTTCCCAAAGAACAGCCTGTGCCGTTCCGATTTGACCTGCTAGGGGCGCTATTGACAGTCATCAATGCCGCGACCTTGCTACTCGCGGTCACACAAATTTCTGGCGTGTGGCTTGCCATTAGTGCCATTTCCTTCGGCATACATGTGTGGCATCTACGGCGATCAAGCGACACGTTCATTAATCCTGTATTGCTAGCGAATCCAGCGTTTCGGAAGCTTGTCGTCATTGGGTTCTGCATCTTGGTCCTGAACCTTGGGAATTTATTTCTAATGCCACTCGTTCTGGCCAAAGTGTTCCATCAATCCGCCATGACCATCGGTTTAACGATTGCGCCAGGAGCGATTCTGTCGGCGTTCTTAACCCGCTTCGTCGGCCGCTGGATTGATCGGTTCGGCAATCTGCGTTTTCTGCTCATCGGCCATGGAGTTTTATCGTTGGTGATGATCGCATTCTCGATATGGCTTGGTGCTTCACCGCTTGTCGTCATGATCGGTTATCTTTGTTTCTCTCCTGCTTTTTCCGCGACAATCGCATCGTTAAATAACGAGACTTCACGCATCTTGCCGAAGCATTTAATCGGCTCGGGCATGGGACTTATGCAGCTGATCCAGTTTTTTGGAGGATCCATGTCTGTCGCGATATGCGGTATTCTACTGGAGATCCAGCGGAATACGTCGCTTTTACTTTCGTACAAGCATGTGTATGGATTGTTAATTGTGGTTGGGCTTTGTTCACTGGGGATGCTGCTGTGGTATGGGCTGTCGAGGATACGGACGGGTGCCGAGGATGGCTCAGCGGCCAACTAGCGAGGGATACATGTTCCGTACATGGAGACAATACCGCCCAAGTATCGATCTAATCACAGTAGTCGTCTACCCTCGAAGGACTTGCACGCTATTACCTGGAAAATATACATCTATTTATGCTTAATTCCTTCGAAAACTTGATTTAACTGTAAATTATGTAGTTAAATTCCCTTCTTTTGGGCCGTATTAGGTAAAAATCTTATTATTACATGTAGGTTTTCCATCTATTCTGCGTTTGGTCGAACAATCGCGAAATTTAACTGTAGATTTTCCATCTAAATTCTCTGCCCCGTTGAGTAAAGGCACCTTCATTCCATTTTGGGAGTGATGGTGCCTTTTTGAGCGCGATGCTCGGAAGCAATCCTGCCCTCTTGATTGATCTCATGTACATAAATCTCAAATAACATTTCCACACACTTTTTTGGCCCTTTCGCACAACTTATTATCCATTTTATAGTAGAACATACTAGGTGATTGAAATAACCGACTAAGGAAGTGACAGATGATGTGGAAAAGGACAATAGCACTAGGGATAGTCGCTATAGGTTTGCAAGTCAGTCTTGGGGCTTCTGCAGGAAACGCTTATGAATATGAAGATACACCAACGGAAGTCGCGGACGGGATCCATATCCCCAGAGAGCTAACCCTGCTTGAGGACATTCCCTATTATGTGATTCCGAATGCCCTGTTGAACAAAGCGGAAGGGTCCCTCTCCCCACAAACGGTTAAGGTCATTGAAGCCGAAAACCACTGGTCAGGAGCTTGGAACTGGTGGAAAATTCATACCGACGCTGGGGATCGATGGATTAAAACCGCTCCTTGGCAATTCGATACCCCGCCGCCAACGACAATCGATTTGATGACCGAGACTCCTCTATATGCGAAGCCTTCGGAAAACAGCAAGCCGACAGCGGCCCTTTCACCACAAGAAGTCCAAGTGGTCGACGCAGAAAAAGGTTGGTTCAGGAATAGCTCTGGAACAGGCGAAGTATACAATCCAAAAAAGTGGCTTAAAATCCACACAACTTGGCTGGGAGATCAATGGGTTCATTTAAATCTAGATGGGATCGGTAATTTTTATCCGGCAGATCAAATGAGTTATTTTTCAAATTATTACTATAATTTTAAGCCTCAATTCGATTATCAAACTTATCGAACAGATGGAACTCTTTCGAAGCAGTTTGCGCATGTGACCGGTAAATTCCGCACTTTTCTCGGCACCTATTATCAAATTGAAACAGCTGATGGTGTGAAATGGACATCTGGTGGCGGACAACCGATCATAGCTGAAACCAAGATCATTAAACGAACAAAGCCAAGTGCGTTGTATACGTATCCCTCCTCCCAGTATGAGGATGAGCCTAAGCTCATTCTTACAGGTGACTTGCCTTACTTTGAGAAGACGTATAACGAGTACATCACGAATTATGGCTATGACGGTGATTGGTATCACATTCGTACCGCGCAGGGTGAAGGTTGGTTTAATCCTACATTTGCCGAGCCTGAGGATGCAGTCGCTGAGACCGCAACGATACAACTTAACTCTCCTGTCACGGCGCTTTTTCGGTATCCAAATACAGGAATTATCCTCAATCATGGACAGATTGGCCCACAAACTCTCCATCCAATAGCTGCTTGGACGGACCCGAATGGAATCCGTTGGTTCCAGATTAACTCTTTCGTAGGTAAATCTTGGATTCGTCTTGATCCCTTTCAAGATAGGGTGATCCTGAAGGACCGCGAATCCGATATGTTAATCCAGAGTGATAGCTCCTATCAAGGAGGTTTCAATCAAAATGAGAACGGTGCCTATACCGACGGCAATGTATCCGTCGGATACGACGACAAGCAAGGTGAACCCTACTTAGATACTGCCTATCTAGCGCGTTTGTATCAATTCGCTCTATCAGGTCCAGACGTTACAGGCTGGTGGACGTTAAAGAGCGATTCCGGCTATGCTTTTCAAATTAAAGCAGGCGATCTTCAGGCTAGAACCCTCTGGGACGGTAAACTAGCTAAACAATTGAAACTATCGTCTGCACCTGATTCCTCTAGTGATCAAGTCCCGCCATTCCTCAGTCTGACCGATATAAGGACTTTGTTTGGAGCTGCCACAAGCGTTAACATCGGTTATAAGGATAGCAAGGTTATCACATTGAGCGCTCAGCAGTACAAGATTAATAACTTACAACTGCCACCTGTTGCTGCTGATCATCCTTTGCATTTGTCAGGGCTTATCTATGAAAATCGGTATGTAGAGTTCAATAGCCTCGCTCCTGGCTTACAAATCACAGTGAAGAACCGAGATTTGGGCCAAACATCCACAACCGAACAAGTTGCCGCGATGAAACTACTTTATGATTTAGGTTATAGTAGTCGGCTTTATGACATTTCAATGGATCACCCACTTCAGCCAGGAATGAATCATCTAACCATTCGTTTCCAAGTTGGCGAACGAATTATTTTGCAGCGTGATTGGGATATCATGAATAATACGAAATAGCCCTATGTACAAGAAAGCAGGTTGCCGAGGCAACCTGCTTTTTTCAATTAACCTTGCCTCCACTCACGCTTTAGCATGCCATACACAATGAGGTCGATGTAATGATCATTTAGCCATGCAGCATCGCGAATCTGCCCTTCTCTCGTAAACCCTAATTTCTCGGGAATGGCTCGGCTTTTGAAGTTGCTATCCCCACATCTGATTTCAACTCGGTTTAAGCCCAGTTCGTTAAACGAATAGTCCACAAGCCATTGGCAGGCACGGGTCATAATGCCATATCCTTGAAAGCCTTCTCCTAACCAGTAACCCAGACTAGCGCTATGATTAGTCCAATTGATCGGGTGAAATCCGATGCAGCCAGCAAACTCTCCTTTGAACCAAATGCCAGCATTGAAGCCATTATTAGATGCCTCTTGATTCTGACAGTGCTGGATAAAAGCTCTTGAATGATCGCTATTCCGTGTTGCATCTACCCATGGCAACCATTCTCTCAAGTAGTCACGACAGCTGTCTGTTAATGCAAATATGGCTTCAGCATCCTTTGGTTCGAGTGATTTAAGTGTAAGATCAGCATCCAGTTCAATGCGCATATCTTCTTCCCCTCCAAGTGATTTCTCAAGTCGTTCCCTTCGCGTAAACAGCAAAAAATAACATCATCTCTCCGATGATTACGTAATTCGGCATTTCGAACATCAGATCCAACCCGAGAGATACAGCAAGTACTCCTAGAAATAGGGCTAAATGCACAATCTTTAATCGTTGATGTGCATGTCTATATTTATGGAAGACTAGCGATGTTGAGAAAAAGTACAGAAGGACAGAGCCGAAAATAAAGCTTAACATAAACCCATAGTTCAATTGCTCCAAGAATAACAGCTGGATCGATGCGGCAATCATGCACAAGGATAAATAGATAAATAAATGTCCATAGATGATCGTCTGACCTGCCGTTTCTAAGGCTTTGTTCACTTTCTTCTCGACATTCTCAAAGTATTGCCACCACATCGCAATAATGAGCAGAAAGGTGAGCGATGCGAAAAGGATGGATCGCCATGTCCAATCACTCGACTGTAAAACAGTCAGTATGCTTATAACCGATTCCCCAAGCAGAATCAGCGTAAATAAGGAGAAACGCTCTAGTAAATGGTGCGTATTAATCGGGCTTCTCACCAAATATTTTCGACCTAGTAAGGGGAGCAAAATATCCACCATAATGCCCGCATACAACACCGCATAGCGAATCCATKAGTCAAAAAACAGGGAGAGTGCCGATATGGCCAATCCGATCCAAAAACGGCTGCCTAAATAACGTGCAGTGATCTGTCGATGATCTTCTTCTTTTTTATGTACAGCCAAGTATTGAATCGCCGTCATTGCTCGCAAACCTAAGTAACCAATGAGAAATGGCACAAAATACTGATCAAAGTCGACGGACAGGCTAGCCGTCATAATTAACACGAAAAATAATTGCAGTATAAGAAAAACACGATGCGACGTACTGTCCCGTCCAAACCGATTTACAAATAGGGACTGCCCTACCCATGCCCACCAAATCGGAATAAAGATAAGAAGGAATTTGCTTAAATACTCCAGTGGGATCGTTCCGTGATGCACATGCAGCAGGACGTGGCTTGCTTTGGAAACAGCTGCTACAAAAAGCAGGTCATAGAATAGCTCAAGCCAAGTTACCTTTTTCTCGACCATTGCTTTGATGTGATGCAGCCCTGTTGCGGGATTGTTCATTATTGGGCTCCTTTGCTCATTTCCTCGTCATTACGATTTCAACCTATATCTGTCGTTACTCCGAATGTCATCTACGATCTCATTCAAGTTCTCAATTTGGTGTAAGCTCGTATCCAGGAAATGTATCAACTCTAATCCAGCGTTCTCAAATTCATCGATGAGAATTAGGCAACGTTCACCCATTTGATGCTGCGGTAATCTCGTTTGATCCCTTTGCAGAAGCGTCGCTTTGTCTGTCCACAATACAACGTAAACAACATTAGTATTTAATGCTATTAATTGCTTGTGAAGCCACTTTGCCTCTTCAGGAAATGTCACATAATCGACGACCACATCTACACCATGTGTAATAAAATTAGACGTAAGCCGCCAAATGTTTTGCCAAATAAGTGATAACTCGGACCGACTTTCCCATGGCTTCTCCCGACCATTCACGTGCATATGACTGACAGCATCACCAGAAATATATGCGGAGTTTGGCAAAGCTTTGGCCAACGCACGTGAAGTCGTAGATTTCCCCACCCCTGCTGGTCCAGATACCAGATAGACAGTTTGCATGGTTAACACCCCTTTTGCAAGCATTATGAGTTTCTCGTTCTCCCTTAAAAAATGCCATCTCCACGTATTCGTGATGAAAATGGATAATCCTGTAGCTCCAGAGTAGAGTTTAACTGTATAACCTACAGCTAATTTCCTCGAATCCAACTGATTATCGGAATTTGATGGAAAATATGTAGCTATTTTATAACAATTATGGACAATCGGTCATTTAGATGGAGAAAACCCAGTTAATTGCTCGATATGAAAAAGCCACGCCCTGTGAGGACGCAGCTTAGCTGCACAATCTTATTTTCGATAGGACGTCGCACCTGCATCCAATAGCGCTTGAAACGTGCGCGGGTAGGGCCAACGTTCTTTTTTAGATACATCACTAATCTGCTTTACTTCTGCAATACTCATCGTCGGCGCTCCTTCCAAGGATAACTGGCCTCCCCTAATTATATCTCATAGAGCTGCCATCAACCATTGTCGTTCCTCCGCCCCACAGCGTGGATCAGGTGCGCAAGCACTTTCTTCTGTTCCGGATTCAATCGTGCGAACACCTTGGGTTCCGCATGGCATAACTCACGAATCGCAGCTTCGAGCTCATCCCGACGGTTCGCCGCCTCTGGATCACCAGTGAACGTCGGAAACGCCTTCGCTTCCGCGAATTCTTTGATGACAGCATCGGATAATTTCCGCAGATAGGGCTCCCTTTTCTCACTAATGAACGTGCCCAGCTCATCCAATAAGAATTGAAAAGCATCACTTTTGCGACTCGCACCGAATGTAAACGACTGCTGCCCGCTTAGATCCTCACTACTAAAATCAAACTGATCAAATAGCTTACTCTGAATGTAGACACTATGGTAAAAAGAATCTCCCTTATTGTTAAACGTTGTGGGTTGTTTATGCTGCTCTTTCAACTTCGAGTCGATAAAATACAGCTTCGAATATTCATGATTCATGCGATCTTCCCAACGAATGTACGTGATTCCAAATTTCGTCTGCGACATCGGATGTACGAATGTGAAGGTTTCCTTCTCCGCAATCAAGCAAGCATAGTCCAGCGGCTCACCATCAATACGAATCGTGTAAGGCTTGTCCGCGTGCAGTTCTAAGAACCATCCGAATTCTCTGCTCAAAAATGCCAGAAAATCCTGGGCCACGAACTCCTTGATGATATTGTTAAACGTGACGGTCGTCCCTCTGTCCTTATCCGTTAGATCAGGCTTGGTCACATGATAGGCATCCAATTGTTTCGCTTGAATATGAATCTTATACGTATTTTTGAGCAGGAGACCATCCTCGTACGTGGTTTGCCAAATCGCTTCCGAAGCAAAATGATGAAAGGTTAAGCGACCTATCCCATTTTTCCCATGCATGGCCGAAGTCGTTCTCCCCCGTTTATCAGGATCCACACTCTTCTCAGATTCATAGAACGGCGTAAACTTTCCTTCTAAATCTTTCAGCTTAATGCCATAGCCGTTGTCTGCAATTACGATTTGATCCACACCGTCTAGTATGTTTTTATGAAGGGTGATGTCTACCGCCGTAGCCTCAGCGTCGAAACCGTTCCAAATATATTCGGCAATAGCTTGCAAATAATCAAACTTACGAAGCGCTTTTTCGATACCTTTTGAGGATATTTTTATGTTGTTCATGGCGATCATCCCTTTCTTCATTTATTTTGTATAGTCAGCCTGTACGCATACACTTATCATATTGCAAAAAGCTCATTTCGTATGTCGATTGATGTCCTCTCTCTTCAAGTCTTTTTCGACAAAAAAAACTGACACCCAGGTGTCAGCTTCCATATTTCAATTCAGCTATCGCTTTTTTGTACTTATCGATTCGTTCATAGTCTTGTCTGGTAGGCTGTTCAATTCTACCGAGGTCACAATTATCTTCTAAGTCCAGAAGCTTCACAACCGTCGCTAATGGGTTTACTTTGATTCTCTTGATAAATCCTTCATACGTTTCATCCGGCCCTCTAGTAAGGCAATCTAGCGCTTCAAGGATAGGTAGACTAAAGCCTTCTTTTTTCAAATCAAATAGGGTAAAATCCGAATCCTCCACAACATCATGTAAAACAGCAACGATGGATTCTTCCGTTGATTTGGCCCTGCTAGCCAAACGAATGGGGTGTAAAATGTAGGGGCTGCCCCCTTTGTCTACCTGACCATCATGGGCCTTTGCTGCGATTAAAATGGCTTTCGTTAATGTGCTCATGGATGTCACCTCTCACCTTGTTCGTGAAATAGCTTTTTCACCAGTTATAGCATAAGTCCCTGTTTTTGCATATGGCTGTTGCATTGTATAATGTAAAAAAATAACGAAACAAGGAGAACCTCATTGATGCTAGAGAATGATAACTTTTCAAAACTATCAACGGCTAGTAAACGCCTACATATGCAAGGAGATTGCGAGAATTGCTTTGGTTTATGTTGTGTAGCGCTGCCCTACGCTGCTTCAACGGATTTCGCCAATAATAAGGATGCTGGACAGCCCTGTACGAACCTGCAATCCGACTTTCGTTGTGGTGTTCATACCCAGCTTCGTCAGATTGGCTTTCGAGGATGTACTGTATATGACTGCTTCGGTGCGGGACAGAAAGTTTCGCAGAGCACCTTCGGTGGTACAGATTGGCGTAAAGCTCCTGACACCGCGAAGCAAATGTTTGAGGTATTCCCTTTGATGCGCCAGCTTCATGAGCTGCTCTGGTATTTGACGGATGCCTTAACCTTGTCATCGACTGATGAGATTCATGGGGAACTGAGCGCCTTGCTCGCTGAAACGGAACGCCTCACGAACCTCGATCCCGATAGCCTGACCACGCTGGACGTTGCTGCACATCGAACAGCCGTGAATGTGTTGCTCCTTCAAGTTAGTGAGCGCGTGCGCGAAGCGGCACTCCAAGAGCTCACAAGCTCCAAGACCAAAGGCCGCCGCAAAGCTTATGGCAGAGGAGCGGATCTGATTGGTGCGAATTTGAAAGGTGCTGATCTCCGGGCCAGCAATCTACGAGGCGCCTATTTAATAGCAGCTGATCTGCGAAATGCCGATCTGCGCAAAGCAGATCTCATCGGTGCTGATCTCCGGGACACCGACCTTCGCGGGGCGGATTTGAGCGATAGTCTGTTTCTTACTCAATTTCAAGTGAATGCCGCCAAAGGCGATAAGCACACGAAGCTGCCTGCGTACTTAACACGCCCTGCACACTTTAGCAGCGAGTAGCTACAAGGTGTGGGGAGCGTCCTGTGGAGTTAGATGGAAAAACTCCATGTAATTTTGCGATTTTAAGCGCATATTGGAGAATAACTGGATTTTTTGAAGCTAATTCAAGCTACATTTACATAAATGGACGAAAACGAAGGAATAAACTACAGGTTTTCCATCTAATCCTTCCTACTGGTTGGAATGGTGAAATTTAACTGTATTTTTTACAGTTATCTTCCCTTAAGACTTTTACTATCCAAATATGTTGCTCAGAGATCTTTGACCATTCGCCAAACAGTATTCGCCGCCCCCCTCATGTTATATTAAACACTAATTTTAAGCTGGCTTTCAGCATTTATTCGCTTTTCTTTCATAATGCCATCGTACAATGACAACGTAGACAAAACTAATAGGAGTGATACATACACGTATGAGTATTAAAAAATTAGCAGGCATATGCATCCTGATCCCCATTCTTCTAGCTGGATGCGGGAATCAATCTGACACTCAAACCGCTGCAGCCAGCACCACTCAGCCTGGGCAGCAAACGGAGAAGGCCGCAGGGAATGGGAATGGCCAACAGAATAACCAACAAAATCGCCCTGCGATGGATCCAGCACAGAGACAGCTTTTTAGTACGTTTCAAATGCTGAGCATGATKGATAAATCCGATGGATTGACCATCACGAAGGAGCAAGCGCAAGCCATGCTGCCTGTCGCTCAGGATATCGTCACGAAGAATGAGCTCAGCGACGACAATAAAACCAAGCTGCTGGCCAATTTGACAGATGCTCAGAAGACCTTCCTAACGGATGCAGAAACACGCATGAGTAATCGTGGTAACGGTGGCAACGGAGGGCCGAACGGACAAGGTAATGCCGGGCAAAACGGCCAGGGACAAGGCAATCGAAATGGTGGATCCGGCAGCGATGCAGGCAAAGCTCAAACGCCTAATGCTTCAGCTACGCCTAAAGCAAACGCCACGGATGGGGCTGGAAGTGGCCAGCAAGCCGGAGGACAAAAACCGAATGGTTCAGGCGAGCGTGGTAACGCTGGTGGCGGAGGACAAAACGGTGGCGGCTTCGGTGGAGGTAATCGTCCTGCAGGCGGTCAAATGGGAGATGCAGGCAAGCAGTTTATTGAACTCTTGCAAAACAAGGTGAAATAAGTCGAATATTTCCGAGGAAATGATAAAGCCTCCAACACCACAACGAGTGGGTTTGGAGGCTTTATCGCATTTCCTTATGATCTTAACGCTTGAATGACTTGCTCTGCCTTCGCTTCACCGCTGGCAACCTGCTCAATATGGTTTGCAAACATATCACACATGTATACGAACAGGGTAAGAATCTCTAACACTTCATCACTATCAAACGTACGCGAAGCGGATAGGCTATAGACATAACGATAGTGGATCTCGCCTTCCTCATTCACGCCAAAGTGACCAATTGGCAAGCGTGTATTGATTTCGAGCAAGAGCGCGGCTACATCTTCACGGGCATCTGCTTGCAGATGAAACGGCAGTGTACTGTAGATCTGTAGAAGTTGAATCGCGACAATATCCTCATCATTTAACGGTAAAAAGCTAAAGTGAAGAAAACGATCCCTTCCTTGGCTATCCTCTTGAAATCCAGCCATTAGCACATGCAGCGGGATTGCCTCGGATTTCTCTAATAAATTCGTGGCGAGCTCTGCTTCATCCAAAATCTCTTTCAATTGCCCTAATTGCGCCAAATGACGCGCATGTACAAGCTCAGTCAACATATCGGTTCAATCTCCTATTCTCTCTTGCTCATTGCTTCAACAATGGCGCCCTTCAGCTTAGCTGGGTCGCTCTCGAACTGATACAGAGCTTGAATGCTGATGCCAGCTGCCTCTACAAAGCTCTCTACTTGTCTGTAACGCGCGACGACTGCCGCATCCGTCTCAACATAGACAGGTAGCTTACTAAACATATCGAAGATAAGATCTGTGTCATGCGCACGTTTTTCCAGCTTCTTCTCGGTTGATTTATCCGCGTTGAAGACTGCCTTAGTAATTCCCCATGCGCCTGCTTTCGATGCGCGGTCACGTCCTGCTTGCTTCAAGGATCTGGCAATTGGCATAGCTGCACCAATACCTGTGGCAACGATTTTCAGCGGTGTGCCTACTTGCGCACCTACCCCAGTAAGTGTCGCGATATCGGCAGCGATCTTCGTAAGCTCAAGCCCGATTTGAATAGCGCCTCGGTCAGTCCGCTTCACGTTAATATTTTTCATTTCTTTCGCTAATTCATATTGGGCGATTTCATCGAGTTGCTGATTGGCTGCTGCTACTTTCGCTGGATCACCTGACGCAATATCAGCATTCAACTGTGCCTTTTTCGTAGCTAGCTTCGCTTTGTCGACACCAGCATTTCGCGTGTACCAACGTTTTTCTTTGAGAATATCGGCATTCCCAGCTTTACCTTTGAAATCACGTTTCATCGTCGTCATCGCAYTGCGATTTAAGCCCGCTTTGATCACATCAACCGTTTTGATAGCAATTTTCACACCGCTTACGGCAATGCTGACGCCTGGTATAACAGCTGTCAAGCTAGCTGTGCTTGTCTCCATGATCTCCATGATGCCTTTCGCCACTTTGATACCCGATTGTGCAGCTTGGATCGCATTACTAATGATCTCAAACGTCCCTCTTGCTTTCTCACCTTTATCGAGCCCGCCATTTTCGGAGGCCTTACTGTACATATCATAAATGCCTTTAACGGCCATAATCGTATTTTTGACTGCGGAGATCGCTTCCGCTACGGTGCCCGTATAATCACTGACGGAGGAAGAACCACCGACCCCTTTGTCTTTCCCCGTTGATTTGGCTGCTTTATCGACTAGACCAGCCGAGCCGCTGACCATTTTACCGGTTGATTCGATCATAGAAGATCCTGTACCTGCATATTGCCAACGTTTGTTATGCCCCGTCCGGTTCGCATCACCAGAAACAGAGAGCGTTTCTCTTATGGCACTCATGATCTGGAAAGGCCCGCTTACAAGATCTGCGGTAGATGCTACTGCGCCCATCGTAGCTGACTGCTGTGCAGTCCCAGCATCCTTCGTCTTATCGTATGACTCTTTCAAATCATCGGAACGTTTGCCGAAGCTGTCGGAGAACGTTCCGCCAACCCCAGCTGTCATGTCTGCATTATCCTTGGTATCGTCGCCAGTAGGATGCATGGTAGAGGCAGAAGGTACCGTTGGCACAAACACAGTTGGAGCTGGTGTCTGAACAGTTCCCGTTTGTGTTGGAGCTGGCGTCTGAACAGTCCMTGTTTGTGTTGGTGCTGGTGTCTGAACAGTTCCTGTTTGTGTTGGTGCTGGCGTCTGAACAGTCCCTGTTTGTGTTGGAGCTGGCGTCTGAACAGTCCCTGTTTGTGTTGGTGCTGGTGTCTGAACAGTTCCTGTTTGTGTTGGTGCTGGTGTCTGAACAATCCCTGTTTGTGTTGGTGCTGGCGTCTGAACAGTCCCTGTTTGTGTTGGTGCTGGCGTTTGTACTGTAGGCAATGGCGGTGTGCCAGTCCCTGCCCTGCGGCGGTGGAAGGCTACTGGCGGTAGCACGGTGGGCACTGGCGTTTGAGATTGATTTGGATTTCGCTGAATAACCTGATTCGCGTAAGCTTGTGTAGCACGGTTACCAACCGTACGCTGCATCTGCATAAAGATGTTTGTCCCCATAGGTGACATTTGTGCGGCACTCGTACTTGTCGGGCCCGATAGCGATGGCTGCTGTTGCTGATGCGAGGGGCTCACTGGTTTGGTTAGACCTTGTTTTCCTTGGGGCATCTCTACCTAGCTCCTTCATGGTATAAATTCTTATTTGCTTGCTTTACTTACCGCCTCGTTGTTGAACAACATGCGTTAATTCATGACCAAGCAGTTCTTGCCCCTCGCGTGAATCTGGATTGTATCGGCCTTCCCTGAAGAACACATCATTTCCCGTAGCAAAAGCTTCTGCACCTAAAGATCGATTAATCTTCGATGACTCTGAATCATTATGTATATTTACGTTGCTGAAATCGGTCTTGAACGCTGATTCCATCTTCGCTTGAATGCTTGAATCCATTTTGCTGCCGCTGCCTTGTTTCGCCTTAATCTGCGATTCAATCCCTTCACCAGCCTCAAAACCGCCTTCGGACGATGGCTTCATCTGCAGTTCCTCATCCTCTGACTCCCCGCCCTCTGAACGTTGGATCGACTCCGATGATGGCTTCATCTGCAGCTCTTCATCCTCCGACTCCCCGCCCTCTGAGCGCTGAATCGTCTCTGATGATGGCTTCATCTGCAACTCCTCATCCTCCGACTCCCCGCCCTCTGAGCGCTGAATCGACTCTGATGATGGCTTCGTCTGCAACTCCTCATCCTCTGACTCCCCGCCCTCTGAACGCTGGATCGACTCCGATGATGGCTTCATCTGCAACTCCTCATCCTCTGACTCCCCGCCCTCTGAACGCTGGACCGACTCCGATGATGGCTTCATCTGCAATTCCTCATCCTCGGATTCCCCGCCCTCTGAGCGTTGAACATCTGGTTTAGAAGTGCCGCCACTCTCCGAAGCAGCAATATGATCCGCTGCTTGTTTCCCCATTTGATCTGCTTCTTGCTCGTACGCATCACCAGCTGGACCAACCGTCATTTTGGTCTGAATATTCAACATATTGCCTACAGCGCGATTGCCGATAGCGCGTTGAATGTTCATCAGATCGGATGAGGCAGAAGTGTTTGTTTTATTACTTTTCTGATTCGTATGCAAAGAAGAATCTGGTTGCCGGTTAATATGGGATTTTTGCATGGCATAACCCTCCTAGCGAGCTTTTGATGGAAGCATTCGTTCAACCCTGATTTGCACTTCTATATGTCCGTCCCTTTTGTTCAAGAAGTCTGTCAATTAACTATATCACAACGCTATGAAGCGGAGTTTACTATTTGATCGAATTGCGATCTATAATGAGCACAGCGATATCATCCGATTGCACAGCACCATCTGCAAACAGATCTACATCCTGCACCATTTGACTAAGCAATTGCTCAGGCTTACTTGCCTGCTCCCTAACCAATACTTCCTTCAGGCGGACAAAACCATATTGGTTCTGAAGTTGGTCTTCAGCCTCCGTAATACCGTCCGTGTACACGATAATGCGGTCTCCTAGATCTAACATGACCTCATTATCCATATATAGCATGTCGTCCATAACACCAAGAGGAAGTCCCTTTTTCCCTTTCAAAAGCTCCACTTCACCGTTAGCCTTCACGATATATGGAGGGCAATGACCGCCATCACTATATAGAAGCTGACCTGTCGCTATGTTTAACACGCCGCAGAAAATTGTCGCAAACATGGTCGAATCATCCTTATACAGCTCTTGATTGACAGCCGTCAGCAACTCACCTGGCGTCAATTCCACGGACATCTTTCCTTTGAGCAGCGTCATGGTTACCGCCATGAATAGAGCGGCTGGAATTCCTTTGTCAGACACATCACCCAGCACGAAAAACAAACGATTCTCGTCGATACGAAAATAATCATAGAAGTCACCGCCTACTTCACGCGCGGGTCGAATCGTCGCCTGAGCCTCTGCTTGGGCACTAGTAAGCCCCTCAGCATCCTCGCCACGACTCTGTAGACTTATGCTCTTCCGAGGGAGAAAACCCATCTGAATATCCGCTGCGATGCGCAGTTCACTTTCCATGCGTTCCTTAGCTGCCGTCGTAACTTTCAATGCATGTACCGACTTCTCGAGCGCATCGTACAGCATAGCATTTTCTAGCGAAGCTGCTGTTGGCGAAGCGATCGATTCCAGCAACTGCAAGTCTCGATCCGTGAACGGTGCATCGCCACGTTTGTTCAACACCTGCAATACGCCAATGATCTTCCCTTTGCTGACGAGAGGAACACAGAGCATGTTGCGGGTTGGATAATCGACGCGCTTCGCGACCTTTGACGACCAGCGTTCATCTCGCGCAGCATCGTCAATCTTGACCGACTTTCCTGTCTGTGCGACCCAGCCTGCGATACCTTCGCCGATCTTGAGCCGGATTTCACGCACCTCATCACCTTTGGCTCCAAGTGCAAGATCGAAAAACAGTTCGCCCTTCTCCTCATCGACCAAAATAACGGACGAAGCCTCCGCGTTCATGATGCGGGAGGAGGTTTCCATGATTTTGACAAGCAAATCCTGTTTGCGAATCGTCGAGTTCACTTCCAGGCTTACATCAAAAAGCTGCATCGTCCGCTCCAGCTCCAGCTCTGCTACTCGCCGCTTTCGATTCCCAAACTGCAACTGGATGACAGCCACAAGACACAGGATAACAAGCACACCTACGACTATCTCCATCCAGCTCAGCTCCTTTGTTGCATGTCATGTAATTAGCCTTTATTTAATGGCATTAACCGCTTCATCTTCCGTCTCATACAGTTTGAAAATGCTGCTAAAGCCCGACATATCAAAAACTTCCTTCACTTGCTCATTCATACGAGCCAGCGCTAGCTTGCCCTGAATGACTTTGACCATTTTGGCAGCGGATAGCAAGCTTCGTAGTCCTGCACTACTGACATAATCCAGTCCTTGCAGATTAAATACGAACTTGCCATTACCTTGCTCCACTAGTTTAGCGAACGCAGATTCCAAACTTGCGGATGTATTCCCATCCAATCTGCCCTGTAAGCTCACTAGCACAATGTCACCTTGCACTTGCTCGGTAATAGTCATGAAACACCCTCCTCTTGGATCCGATTTTTTCTCATTAGCAGCACATTCTCCTCATTCAAACGCTCATACCGAAGTTCATCCATCACTTGCCGGACAAAGTGGATACCAAGTCCCCCGATCCCGCGCTCTTCGATGCTCTGGTCGGTGCGGGGACTGGATTTGAGCAGTGGATTAAAAGGAATTCCCTGATCGCTCAGACAAAGCTCCCAACCATCAGGGGTTTGCCCAACATCAAGGCGAATCGTATGCATCCCATTTTGAGCCGATGGGTAGCCGTATAGAATAATGTTTGTTACGAGCTCATCGCAGACCAAATTGATTTGAAACAGAGACTTCTCATCCATGCCGAAGGACCCTGATAAGCCTTGGATAAAGGCTTGTAGACGCTCTAGTTCTTGTAACTCGTTGCGCAATACGATGGACTCAATGCCCAAGGGCGATCACTCCTACGACATTTTCAACAGCATGTTTTCAAGCAATCGTACTCTTGCACTTGATGCGTGAAGCATCCCGATCCCGATCTCCGGATATAACCTCACTAAGCGAGACAAGCTCTCCCCTTGCAAAGTAAGGACACGTACCTCATCAAAAATGACCTGTGCGGTAACAGATGAAGGTGAGCCATCTAACGCAGTCGTTTCGCCAACCGCTTGCTTAGGTCCCAAAACCCCGATCGTCGATGTCTCTCCAACACCGGTCTCATTGCTTAATTCAACATGTCCCTCAATAAGGAGATACATAGCAGCGTTCGATTCTCCCCGCCGCAATAAGTAGGTTAAATCCTCGTGCACTTCTTCCGTCGCAATACCCGCAATTAATCCTAATTCATCGACCGACAAATCCGCGAATAAGCTGACTTGCTTCAAGAAAATTACTTTATCCAGCATCGTTAAAAATTTACGTTCTTCTTTCATATCTGCACGCTCCAATGCGCTTAGTGCGTAGATGGAAATATCCTTGAGCCAGCTATCTGACCATGTTGTCGCCTCTTGAACCAATTGAAGCGGTTGTAATTCCTCCATGACATCCGTAACGCCTTGTTGCTTCAACTGGTCTAACAACGCATAGGCCAATTTACGATCGCCGAGCCCCTCCGCAAGGATCTCTAACCCGTTCTCACGAAGTTCGATATTCTCGTCTTGAATGGCTTCACGCAGCGTCATTATGATTCGCTCATCGACGAGCTTAGCCATGACTGCCCATGCTCCGTCAATGAGTGCCTCATGCAGCTCTCCACATCGTTCCTTCGCCAATTCCGCTAGGCCCGTCAGGCCAAGTTTCTCTAGCGCAGCAGGCAATGCACGTTCTTGGGTTGATGCTTGCAGACGCTGCGCACATAATTGGGCGAGCTCTGAATGAAGTCTGCCTTCATCCAATAGCTCAGCAAGTGTGGTTACAACCGCATTCCAAATGAATGGATTCGGATGCTGACTATATGCCATCAAGATCGGCAGTGCTTTATCACCCATATCCACAAAAGCTTGCAGAATGGCTTTGCGCAGCTCTTGATCTGCCATGGATACCATACTCAGCATCATGGGGATGCTTTCCACATGCTGAAGCTTACCGATACAATGCGCAGCTGCTACCTTCACGGCAGGACGCTCCTCATCGAGTAACGAAACGACCCAATCAGCATACGTATTCAGTTTCAGATCAGCTACGGTATGGCAGCCATAGACGGCCCATTCGCCGCCGGTATCTAGCATTTTGATAATGGCTTCGTCGCAAGCCGCGTAGCTTTCTTCGCTTTCTAGGGCATACAAAGCTTTGACGCCTTCATGCACAACCTTCGGATGCGTATCCAATAGCTTCACACGGATAAAGAAATGGGACTGACTTTTCAGATGCGAAGCTTTTGAAATCAACTTCACGCACTCAGCACGAACCTCAGGATCCTCATCCTCCAAGAAGGACGCGACTTGCACGAGGTCCTGAATGGTGGCACCCTGCAAGTTCATCGCACGTAATACCGCGATGCGAATCCGCGAGCTCTCTTCCCCAATCATTTGGATCAAATGCGGCAAGAACGCAGAATCTTTGGCTTTACCAATAATTTCTAGAGCTAATTCTCGCACGTAATCATTCGGATGCTTCAGATAGGCTAGAATAGCCGATAATGCCTTAGAGCTGCGAATGCCCCCGATAAAAGAGCTCGCAATTTCTGATAAATCCCCATGTAGGGATTGAACGCTTTTGACCAATTCACGAATATACAAATTCCTGCCGAACCACGCTACAACGACTAGAATCCCTGCAATCACCATGCCTAGCCAAGCCAGAGGCGACAATTGAAGAAGACCAAACGAGTACAGCATAGAGAAGAGCGAGCCAATAAGTATACCGCCAGAAGCTGCAACACCTTGCGCGAAATAACGATAGCCATCCCGTTTGGAGATTGGCATCATTTTGAAGAAAAGCTGATAACAAGGCTCTGCAATGTAGTACAGCAAAATATAAAACACCGCATACGACCCGGAAACCATGACCAATCCGAGCGATTGATTCATGAATAACGCTGTGAGGCCAAAGCCGCCGAAGAAGATGATCGTGATGCCTAATAATATATTACTGGCGCCTAACCAGTTCATTAAGCGCGTAGATACTGTTTGTAGCAATAAGCAGAACGTAAATTGAATCGCTGTGATTAAGCCATAAAACGAGGTCAAATCTCCCTCATTAGAGAACTTATATTCAGCAGCCGTGAAATATTGATACTCCATCATAAAATAAACAGCCGGCATCAGTGTCATTAGAGCAACCGCACACAGGAGGAAGGGATTTCGCAGCATCTGCTTCGCATAGTAGCCGGAAGTTGGCTGTTTCTCTTCGTTATCAGTGCGGGAGACGGGCTGGGCCTTATTCAGTCTCTTATCTTCCTTCAGGGTTAGCGGAACTAAATACCGCATGAGTGCCCTGCGAAAGAAGACGAAGCCGAACACCATGAGAATTGGGGCGAGAGCATACACAGCTTCTGTGCCAAGCAGTTTACCAAGCTGATGGGCCAACAAGCCTGCGGTAATGCCACCCGTCGTTGTAGCAGCGATGAATACGGGCATAAGTCGCTTCGCCTGTTGGGTAGGACACAAGTCAAACGCTGTACTCCACAGGAGCAAAGTTAGCTGCCTTACGACAAAGTTAGAAGAGAGAAACAGAATTGGATAGTAGTAGCGATAGTCGATACCGCCGAGCTTAAATCCCAGGAGCACAACACCGTTCAGGAAGAGAAGTCCCATCATAATAAGATAGAGTGTCGTCATCATCTTAGCCTTCGGCAGCCGGTTCGCCAGTTTGGCTAGGAGCCATCCTTCGAGCGGCATGATAGCAGCTTCAACCATATAAATATAGGGCAAATATTGCACGCCGAAGCGCTGATTAAAAAGTGCCATGAACGCCGTGTAATTTAAGGATTCCGCAATTCCGCTAAAGTAAAAGATCGGCAGCATCATCCAAAGTTTACGACTGTCTTCTGTGCGCAGCCCTATCCACCCTTTTAAGGTTCCTTGCATATCATCAGGTCCAATCTATTAGTCTATCTGTCAAGGGGACAGTGGTTTATAAAACGCGAGTCTAGCTTCACCTTCATAATAATAATTGGGATACGTACCAATGAGATCGAATCCATTAGCTTTGAACATCTTTTGAATGGGGATATATTCCGGCAAATCACATGTGTACGTTAAAATGTAACGTCCTTCTGCCGAACGGGCAAACGTTTCTAGGGCCTGAAATAACACCTTGGCAAATCCATGTCGTCGATATTCTCGGTGAACAGCTAAGTAATCCCAGAGGAATCCGCCGGATTGATGCTCATTTTCTTTGCAGCTCGTCACGGCGATAATGTCCCCCGTCTCATTCTCTATATACCAATGCCGGTGATTGCGCTGCGTTAAACTAAGCATTGGCGCATGACGGAAATGATCCAACTCACCTGGTGTATGACGTTGATCGTCGAAAGAAACAGGTGATAAGTAGAAATCTGTAATCCGTAACGCATCTTTCTCATTGGTCAATTCATGCACAGTCCAATTACTTACTTGCATCTCACAAACACCTCATTAAGAAACAGATAATGTACCATTCCATTCACCAGTCGTACCTTTTTGGAAATATTCATCACACATATAGAAATACAATTGGGCTGCCTTATCTTGACGATTCTGTTTAATAACCATCAAGAACGCTTCACGTGCATCATAGAAACGTCCCACCTGATAATACGTAACTGCTTGCTCGAACAAGGCTTTCGTCTTCTCTTTCAGAGCACGAATCGTCTCTGCATCACCTTGATAAACATCGAACAAGTGAAGAGGCTCTTTCACACCATCCACTTGGATCAAACCAAGATCTCGATAGAGGAAGTCCTTAGGCTTTTCCAAGGTCTTGACTACGGAATCCGTTATCAGAATGGATGATCCTAGCGGCTCCGTCATCTTCTCCAACATGGTCGCTAGATTAACTCCGTCAGAGATAACATTGCCTTCCAATCGCTGTTCCTCCCCAATAATGCCTAGGCGAAGAGGTCCTTTATGTAGACCGATTCCGAAATCAAGCGGTGAATAACCTACACTCATTCTATGCGAGTTGTAGATATCTAGCTCCTTCCGCATCTCCACACAAGCGAGCAGCGCTTCATCTGTCTGATTCGGGAATAAAGCCATAAAACCTGCGCCCAAATACTTATTCATAAGCCCTTCATGCTTGCGGACATACGGACCGAATCGTTTGAGGAACGAATTGACGAAGTTGAAATTTTCTTCTGGCGACAACCTTTTAGATAATTGGTAAAATCCTCGGATGTTAAAAATGAGAATGGACATGTGCTGTTCCACTTGATCCCCAAGCTCGACATCTAGAATGCTCTCTTTGTTCAAGAAGCGCAGAAACTGCTGAGGGACGAATCGATAGTAGGATTGACTGAAATTCTCAACCTTGGTGATATAATCTCGAATCCGCGCAGCCATGATGTTCACACTGTCGCCCAGGTCCGACACTTCATCCCGTGTATTAATTCTAACCACAGTATCCCAGTTCCCTTTGGCAATTTCACCGACACTGTTGCGAAGCTTCCAAATGGAAGATAGAAGAACATACGTCATGAGCACAAGCACAAGCAGCAAACCTATCGAGATAAAAGCGATATTGCGAATAATCGAATTTAGAACCGACTGGCGATGCTTCAGCAAGCCGTCTAAGTTCTTACTCGTTTCGAAAACACCGACAATTTTACCAGAGGAGTTAAAAATAGGTGCAATGGCATAGCGCCATTCTCCAGAGAAATCCTCCCATTGTCCTGTTGCCGTCTTACCTTCCAGCACGACTTGTTGATTCTCTGGCGTTTGTTGGAAAGGATTAAACATATGCATGCCATCATCGTCTTCGAGAATGCGATAAATGACGCCATTTTCATATTTGTATACAGCTTTATAAAAGCCTTGATTATCGTCCCGCGCATTATTCTCAAAAACAGATTGAATCTTCTTACGGAAAGATTGATACGTAGTACCACCATAATCCAAAGGGGATGTGAGGCTTTCCAATTTGTCGCCATCAACCAGGTTTTGCCCGTTTTTGGCAAGTAAGATCAGCTCACTAAACGTCTCTTCTTCCATTTTCTTAGAGAAACTGTTGTAAATGACKGTAGAGAGAAGAATCATCGAGAAAGCAATGACAGGAATAAGAATGAAGATTTGCTTCATCATAAGCGGCAAGCGTCTTTTCAGTAKGTTAACGAAGATGATTTTGATCGCATAAAGCACCAGTAGAATGAATGCTACAGCAATCGACCAAACCAGAATGGCATGATTTTGATCAGACCGACTAAATTGTGCTTCTATTAAGGAAGGTGTGATCGTACCATCGGGAAGTCGGCGATTAATTTGAGCTGACTCTACGATAATAAGACTGCCATCAGGACCAATACTGCTCGTAGTCGCGTCAAAAGCAAGCTCCACGCCACTTGCTTTGGCCTTCTCGTCGTTAACAATTCCCTCTAATACATAAGGTTGTTTCGGATCCAGCCTTGTAATCATACGCGAGTTAAAGTCAATGAAAATCAACCGTCCCTGATGGTCCAGGTGGAAGCTCTCCGGGAAATTGCGTCGTGTGCGATCTATCCCAGGCAGCGGATAAACCAACTCGGAGTTCCCCTCGTTAATAGCTCGATAAATTTCACCACTACGCGTGGAGTAGTAAATTTCACCCGGTTTAAATCCATCTGCTTCGGACACATATTTGTTAGCTGGAAGCGTAATCGAATACGTTAGCTTTGGCTCCGTGGTTGTCGTGTTGCCAACAGGTGTTTCGTATAAGGATAATTTCTTCACTTCATCATTGAAAAAATACACCATACCCTCATGCACTTGCACATTGCGCAAGGAGCCAAGTCGGTATCTCTTCGTCTGCGCATCCCCATATTCCTGAGTGAATAGGCTGCGATCAAATTCACCGTTTGGTTTATAGCGCACTATTTGTTCGGATTTAACTGCAATCCCATAAGGATCTAATAACGTACGAATCGTATATAAATAGCCCTGATCATCGACAGCCATATCGTTAAAACGATACACTTCACCATTCTTCCCCGTTTCACTCGTAATGGAGAACTGAAGAATACCTTGGGCATCCAGTTTATGTATCGTTTTCTTGGCATTATCGATGACGAATAAGTTATTTTGCGAGTCTGAGATGGCCTTCGATAATCCGTCGAATGGCATGCTCTTTTTCCATGGCCACAGCTGGATGCTATCTTGGTGTGTGCCTAGGTAAGTACCTGCAGCACCCAGTAGCAGCAAGACGAGCAGCAATGCCGCAATCGATTTCTTCATCGTTGTGTAATCTCCTCTTAATTTGTAATCTGAATGATTTGCATGGCTGCGTTCCAGTCGACACCTAAGCCTAAGGACTCAGAAATGAATCTTAATGGCACATAAGTCCTATCATCTAGCAGCAAGGATGGTCCATCGATCACGATAGGTTGTCCATCTATGTAAGCCGTAACTTGATTAATAGAGCTTGTAATAGTTGTATATTCCGTGCTTACCGTGACTGTAAAGCTCTCCGGGTCCCAATCTACCGCCGCTCCAAATGATTCGGAAACAGATCTAATAGGTAAATAGGCTTGTCCATTTATTATAACAGGCGGAGCGGTAAATTTGATAGAAATATTGGAAGAAAGCACGTTTTCTGCCGAAAGAGGCTGAATCGTGACAGGAACCTCAGCAAGGCCAGCAGAAGCAGGGATCGAAGTCATGCTCGCTAAGCTATCGGCGACTGCTGCAAGTTCCTGCAGCTCCTCCGGAGCGTACTTCAACTTCTCCTGGAGCTGCAGCTCGCCCAGCAGCTTCTCTATCTGCTGTTCCAGCTTCGCTTGTACGACCTCGTTTGCTGGCAGCTCCGCCAGCAAAGCCTGTACCGCGTCCAGCTTCGCGAACAGCGCGGCCTTCTGCGTCGACAGCTTCGCTGCGTCGACGGCCTCGATCGAGCGGGTCAGCGTCGCCACCCGCTCCGTGTCCTGCTGCGCCTGCGCTGCGCTCAGCGCAGCCTGCAGTTTCTGCTTCGCTGCTGCGAGCGAAGCCAGACCCTCGGATGCGCCCGACCCCGCATCCGCGAGCTGCGCCTGCGTCGCGAGAAGCTGCTGCAGCAAGGCTGCAGCGGCTTCCGGCTCGCCGGCGGCGAGGGCTTGCTTCAGCTTCTGCTGCTGGAGCGCGGCTTCGGAGGCCAGCTGATCCTCGCTGGCCGCTTGACCTGGGGGGGCAGGGTTACCGTTGCCGCCACTGCCTGTAGAGCCATCGCCCGGCTCGGCCGGCGATGCTTCCTCGGACAGCGCTGCGATCAGCGCGTCCGGGTTGTTCACGAGCGCCATCTGCGCGAGTGCGGCTTTGGTATCGCCTTTGAGCAGCGCCTCCAGCATGCCGAGCTGGGCCTGCGCGTCCTTGATCTGCACCGCGAGATCTGCGATGTCGTTCAGCTTCATGGCGGCAACTGCGGCAGTTTTGGCCGTTTCTAGTTTCACAATGTCTTGCTTTAACGTATCTATCTTTCCTTGAAGCTGCTCAGGTGTCTCAAGGGAAGCAATCGTGCCTGGCTCCTTGATTTCAACGGTCACTTTGATTGCATCCACGGCTTTTTGAGAAAGAATGGCGGAGCTTGGTGGATCTGTTAATGCATTAGGATCTAGCACATCATCCATACCTACCCAAGGAGCGCCTGGCGCATCCGCTTGATACACCATCCCTTGTCCCGAAGACGCCATTGTAGCGGTAGCCGCATTAAAAGCCTCAGGCGTCAAAGCTTCTAGCTTCACTTTGTACGAGCCGATAATGACCGTCCCTAAGCCTTCGTTCTCACCGTTAGTGTCTACACCCTGCCCAGCATTCTCAGCGTTGTCATCTGTTCCGTTGTCACCGTCACCGTTCCCAGTGCCAGCTTGTCCATTTGCAGAGCCATCTCCACCGCCAGCACCATTGTCGCCACTGGTACCTGTCGTTCCTTTGCCACCATTATTCCCATTGTTTCCAGTACTGCCATCACTTCCAGCTTGTCCATCCGTGCCCACGCTTCCATCCGCACCAGCAATCCCGTTTGCGTCTCCCGATGTCCCGCCGTTCTCAGCGCTAGCAGCAACTAACTGCCCTGTGCTGCCTTTTCCATCAAGTGGCAGCGTCTGAATGACTTTCCCTTTGTTATAGAGAACAACCTTAAGTTGATCAATTTGACTGAATTTTAGTGTTAAATTCCGTACCGGTTTATTGATCTTCGTCCGCTTCCCAACACGTTTACCGTCTTTGGTAAATACGGCGAAGTCCGTTGCACCCAGTTTTTTGCTTACACTTATACTGAAATCGCTAAGCAGCTGTCCAACCGCTGGTTTCAGCTTCCAAGTACCCAATGGCGCTTTGGGTTTCTGCGGTTTCATCGGCGACAAGCCATCATCAAGATCACGATACGGCAGTATACCTTCGCGAATCGTATTATTCACAGCTCCGCCTGTTCCTTGATTGAGCTTGCCAAGCGCCATTTTATACGCTATTTGTGCTGCCACGATTTGTTGATCCGCCTGATCAACCGCATCTTTAAAAGCTTGCAGCTCCTCAGACTTCATCAGGCTTAACTTCAGCTTTTGGTTCGCCTTCGCTAAATTGGTTACCGCATTATCCTTATCACGCAACGCTTGCGCATAAGCTTCTTCCGCACCTTTAGCTTCCAAGAAAGATTGCCGTACAGCTGCAATTACAGCATTTCGGCTTTCTTTTTCCTGCAGCTGCGCCTTGTTCTGCTCCATAGTTGCAAGTGGTAAAGCATTCGTCAGGTCATCCAAATAGCGCAGTCCATCAAATTCACCTTGCAGCAGCGACTTCGGAATGGGAATGAACCCGAGCAGCATAAAAAAGCCCTGCCAATCCTCTTTCACTCGCCCAAGTGTTTCATCATAGCTTGCTTGAAATAGCTCCATATCGATCTCTTGCTCTTTAAATAAGCCATCCATCACCCTCATGCGTGCCGGGCCAAATTTATTGCTATATAAATTACGAGTCGTGTTCAGCTTTTCATCCGCCAAACGACGAGCCTCCGTATCTCTTAATAGGCTTAATGTTGTCTTCTGCCCCATAGCTAGATAGGAAGGCAGCATTTTCTCATTCAAATCCGCGTAATCCGGCTGAAACGAAAGCTCCACTTTATTTTCCATATCAAGCTGCAGTAATTTACCTAGTGCCAAACGACTAGATTTCGCTGTCAATTGCGCTTGTTTGTAGTCCGATGCCGCCTTCTCTAGCGCTTTGTCCACTTTGTCCTGTTCAGCCGCATCGGCGAGACCGAATTTCCGCTTTTTAAGAACCGTGTCGATGGATGTTTTCGCTTCCTCAACTTTCTTACGAGAGCGCTCCTCGGCCACCGCATCTTGATAGGCAGTTAAATAGCTTTTCTCGATCTCATATCGCGCTGAATCCCCTTGCTGCCGCAAGGTTTCCTGGGCCAAATACAACTGCGATCTGGCATCTGGCACCTTCATCCGCGTACCAATATCCTGGCTTAAATTATGGGGCCTGGCGAATAATCCGGCAGCTTTGGCTTCCTCATTGTTAACCGTATGCTGCGCTTGTTCCAGCTCGATTCTTTTCTTCAAGACATCCGTTCTGGCATCGCGCAGCTGAGGACTCTTCTGAAGCCCTTGTTTAATCGCATCCTGCATGGTCAAAGCCTTTACCCCAGCAGCTTCCACCCGTGCACTTGCCGTCAGGATCGAGGATGTCGCAAGTAGACTTACGAGCCCTATTTTCACCATATTCAAACCATTCAGAACAAACCCCTCCGCTCACGTACTTCTCTCTCTTTATAGTACAATATCTCTACCACTCTCGCATCCATTCTTTGGAGAAAAACAGCGAAATCTAGCGAATATAGGATTAGATTGCCGCATATAACCTTTTCTAGTAGTATAAAAGAAAGATGAAAGCATATTTTGCCGAATTATTGCACGGGAAATAATTTCAAGGAAGGGGCTTGCAGATGGGGAATATCGTATGCGGTGGCGCTATGCTGCAATGCACATTCGGTGCTGCACCTAGCTCGTTAATGGTGCTCCCTGCGAATATGGTCATGACCGCGATGCCTATTGCCAATATCATGGATAATAAGCCCATGGTGAATATACTGCCGTTTGGGATGTGCAACTCCCCATCCAATCCGATGGTGGCAGCGGCAACCGCTGCGGCTTTTGGCGTTTTGACCCCGATGCCCTGCATCCCTGTCACTGCAGCCCCTTGGGCACCCGGAGCGCCTACCGTCCTTGTCGCGAATATGCCCGCGCTTAACAATAGCTCCAAATGCATGTGTAACTGGGGCGGTGTTATTTCCGTTGGGCAGCCTGGTCAGATGACGATTCAGGTCCCATAAATTCTTCTTTTTTTACAATTGAAACAAGGAGTGAGAGCATTGGAGCCGATTAAAACGATTGAGAAAGTGCTAAAGCCTATCGTAGCACCTTTCATCGGACATATTATGAAGGCCATCCTGACCGTAGGAAGGCTGCCTAAGCTAGCGATTATTAAATTTCAGCAAATGATGCGAACCATGTTGCAAACGCGTGAATCCTCTTTAAAAAACTACGTTTTGATCGGCTCCTACTACATCTCCAAGAGACTGCTTATTTTCATCCTATTGTTCATCCTTGTTCTCATTTTCTTCATTTTTATTCGACCACCTAAGATCGTTAATAAATGGTTCAACCGCGTGCCTGTACTTCAGGAAAACACAGCTAAGTTGGGCAGCTTTTCGGGTAATGGTAAAGTCGTTGTCGATCCGAAAAAAGATAAAAAAGAAGCTCGCTATGTCGGCGATCTGGTTGATGGTCTTTATTCTGGTAAAGGTAAGCTGTACCATGACAACGGCATCCTCGCATACGAGGGTGATTATGAAAAAGGTCTCAAAAATGGGAACGGCGCTCTCTATGATGAACAAGGACACCTGATTTACAAAGGCGCCTTCACGGCGGATGTCTATAATGGCGCTGGCGCCTTGTACGATGAGAAGCAGCGAGTCATCTATACAGGCGAGTTTCAAAATGGCAAATTCGGCGGGGCTGGCAAGTTGTTTGTACCTAGCGGTGACTTGCTTTATGAAGGAGCCTTCAATGGCGGCATGTATAATGGCGCTGGCAAGCTCTTTTCCTCGGGAGGAATCATCCAGTACGAGGGAGAATTCTCCGCAAGTTTGTACAATGGGGCAGGCAAGCTTTTTGATGCGAAGGGCATTCTCATGTACGAAGGCGGCTTCAAAAATGGCAGCTACTCCGGCGAGGGCACGGAATTCTACCCTAGCGGCATGATGAAGTATAAAGGTCAATTTCTTGTAGGTTTATATAACGGCGAGGGCACCTCCTTTGATGAAAAAGGCGTACCGCGCCTCAAAGGCGCGTTCCAGAGCGGCGCCCTGACCGGCGCCGGGGAAGCGTATGACGAGTTAGGCAAACTCGTCTACAAAGGGGATTTCAAGGCGAGCGTCTATGACGGCCTTGGCACGGTGTTTGACACAGACGGCGCGCCGCTACTGCGGAGCTTCTGGGCAGGCGGCGCAGTCAGCCTGCAGGGCTTCATCGGTTTGTCCAGCAAGAAAGTCGAAGACTTGCTGGGCAAACCGGCGGAAGTGACGCTGCAGGATGACAGCGTCATGCTCGCGGGCCAGGAGGCGGCGGTCGCAGACGCCTCCGATGTTGCTTCGCCGCCTGCCGATGCGGCAGGCGCGGGGGCTAGCGCGGCAGCAGGGGTGAAGCTGCTGCTGAGCTACCCGGCCTACCAGTTGTCGCTGCTGGTAGAGCCGTCGAAGACCAACCCGAAGGAAGCGGTGGTCACGTCCCTTAGTATTTGGGGCTCGAAGCCTCTAGCGCTGCTGCAGCCAGGCATCGAGACGTTCAAGAAGCTGAACGAGCCGAACGATGCAGGCTACAGCGTCATGGAGCTTGAAGTAGGCGCCGGTGCTGGTGCTTACAAGAACAGTTACTTTAAGGGTGATTGTCTATTCACACTCACCCATTTCAATAGAACCAAAGAAGCTCACCTGTTGCAGGTGAGCTCAACGAAATAACCGACTACGCCGTCTTCTTAGGACGAGTGCATTTATTGGAAAACAGGGTGCTGGTGGTCCTGGTTGTACTGGTTGTACTGGTGGTCCTGGTTGTACTGGTTGTACTGGTTGTACTGGTTGTACTGGTTGTACTGGTTGTACTGGTTGTGCTGGTGGTCCTGGTGGTCCTGGTTGTACTGGTTTTACCGCTGGTAGAGTTGGGAGTGGTAGATTTGGAGGAACGCGCACGCTACAGATTTGCATTAACCGGAAAAAATACAGCTATTAACGCGAAGTTTCTTCGAAAACTCGATTTAACTGGAAAATATGTTGTTAAAACTACCTCTTTTGTTCCACTTGACTAAATTGTATGAATTTAACTGTATGTTTTCCATCTATTGCGCGTTTGATTGGAAAATCTCGAAATATAACTGTATAAAATCCATCTATTTGCCTGGAGCACACGGTTCGGAGGTACTTTACGGGTGATCAGGGTTCTGAGACGGCAGATTTAGGCGACTTCGCTCAAGAGGTTGTTGATTTTGGGTAATTTGACTGCTGAGACGAGTGCGTTTATCAAGGCTCGACCAAATAAAAGCCTCTGGCCATGATTTCCGTGGCCGAGGCTTCTTTAATTCGATGAACCCTCCCGAAATTCTTGCAGGATTCTGCTGGCTTCATTGCGGTCCACGACCTGCAGCTTATTCAATATCGTCGAAACGTAGTTGGCCACAGTTTTGGCGCTGATCGCTAAACGTGCGCCGATCTGGGCATTGGTGTGACCTTCAGCAATCCGCTCCAAAATCTCCATTTCACGTTTGGACAGTTCAGATAGTGCCGGATGTTCCGAGGGATTGAGTGTTCTCGGTTCCGAGAAGAAATACATCATGCGTGCCGCAATATCGGAGCTGAAGACAGCACCGCCATTGCCAACCATGCGGACAGACTGAAGCAACTCGATTTCGTCAGCGTCTTTGAGCACATAGCCTTTGGCTCCAACACGCATGGCGGTAAAGACCGATTGATCGTCACGGAACATGGTGAGTATTAGCACATGGATGTGCGGATATTTCTCTTTAACTAACCGGGTGGCTTCAATCCCATTGAGCCCTGGCATTCGAATGTCCATTAATATCAAATCAGGCTGACATTGTTCCACGAGCCCCAAAACTTCTTCTCCAGATGCCGCTTCTCCCACGACGATCAAATCTTCCGTGGTTTGAAGCAAATTTCGGACACCGCTTCGAAATATCGGATGATCATCTGCAATCATTATTCTCATCGTCTGTCATTCTCCTCTACACCGATTTAAACTACGTTCAAGACAAGGGAATGACCGCCAAAACCCTGGTCCCTCCGCCTGCAGGCCGATCAATGTTGCAGTGCCCCCCTAATTCAGCCGCCCTTTCCCGCATTGAAACCAGCCCAATCCCGCTCTTCCCCTCAGCAACTGGATGAACTGACAAAGGAGCAAAGTCTGCTCCATTATCTCTAATTTCCACCTGAAGCTGACCGGTTTCGGACAATTCCAGCCTTACCGTACAGGAGGTAGCTTTGGTATGTTTCACGACATTAACTAGAGCTTCCGTGGCAATTCGATACACCGCTACTTCAACAGCAGCTGGGAGTACAGGCAGCGGCCCAGGTGCATACAATTGAATGTCCAGCACCTCAGTGCCCTTCTCCCCGGCAAGCAATACCGCAGGCTTGGATAGGAGGGTAATCCGTTCCTGTATAGCCCCGATTAGCCCAAGTTCATCCAGTGTTGGAGGGCGCAGGTCATGAACCAGTGTGCGAATTTCCTCCACCGTTGAGCGAATGACTTTGCGCAACTCCCCCAGCATTTCAATCGCTACTTTAGGCTGTTTCTCGACATAAATCTGAGCAGTCGCCGCATTCAGCGCAAGGGCAGCCAGCTTAGGTGCCAAATCATCATGCAAATTATTACGAATGTACAGGCGCTCTTCTTCTCGCGCTAGCACCAGCTTTTCCCTTGACTCTTGCAGGTCCTGTGCCAGCAGCTTCATCCCCTGCGTCATATGCCAATTCTCCACAATGGGGCCAGCTTGCCTGAGGAGAACATCCAAAAATTTGTTATCTTCCGCCGTAAATCCTTCCCCCGCTGATCGGCTGGCTATGTGCAGGGTTCCCATTTCTTTGCCGCGAAGAATAATTGGCAAGACATGTTGTTCATAAAGTAGGCTGCCTGCCGAAGCAACTAGTGTCGTCTGTCCGCCGATACCGGTATAAATGGCCGTATAGGGAATTCGCAGCGCATCCTTCACCGTTCTTACAACAGCATGCAACATAGCATCAGAATCCTGAGGTTGAATCAACTGATTGCCTAGCTCAAGCAGCACCGCATAAGGATCGTCGTGGCGGCCCTTCATTAGCCGATTTATTTGCCGCTGCAACCATTCTTTTAGAGGTGCGAAAGCTGCCGCCACAATCGCGGTTGCCAGTAACGAAGCGACATAATGATCCCCAGTTTGAAATACTCGGCTTAAATAAAAAACAATCACTGTATAAATAAGCACGATGCAAACTGATAACGATCCATACACCAGGGTCCGTTTGACTAGCGGATCAATATTCCACAGTCTTTGCCGCAGCACGGCGAACATTAATGTAATGGGAATAGCCGTAAGGGAGGCATTCAATACGCCGTTCAAATATACATACGTCATTGCTGTTCCATCATTAAGACTAGGATCAAACAACGCACTCATGCCAATGAATCCAACAATGCCAATGGAAGCTCCATAAACAACCCATTTCGTCTGTTGCCGCTCGGCAGCAGTAGCCCTATTTCGAAACCGATATACTTGGGAATAGATCAAAATTAGTGTGGATGAGCCATACCAGAGAAACTGGAACATGGCCGGGATATGAAACTTTTCCCACATCTCCCCTTCATAAACGAGCGTCATCACATCCACGATCATAATCAGCACAAAAACGAAGCGCGACCATTTGGGCACAAATTTGCCATTTGGAAATAGTAAGAGAAATAAGGATAAGGAAACCCAACTTAGCATGGAAATACCTAAGAACCAATAATGGGCAAAACCAGCTCCTTCGGATGCCGCCATGACTAACGACGGAAACGTTGATCCGAAAGACACCATTGCGACGACTGCCACCAGCCCCATCGGTTCACGGAATCCTTTCCAAAGCACGATCGCCGATGTCATATAAAAAACGAATGTAAACACAACATCAATGAGTACGAATAACAGTCCAAATTGCTCCAAGCTAAACCCATTTGCCGGTAAAGGCATGGCAGGAACGAGATTACCGCAGCCATGCAGGATACATTTTCCTACCAGTACTTTGTAGTACTGTGGAATCAAACTTACATATAGCGCAGCTGTCAGTAGACTGAAGCTGAGTACAAAAAGCTGTGCAATCCGCATCACCCACAACACTTGCGGCTTGTTAACAGCTTCTGGACCTCCTGCTCTGCTCAGATTTAACATTCATCTCACCCGCCATTCTTTCTTCATGAATCTTTGCCTGTTTGTATTATAGCTTGCTGGAACGTTAGCTGAATATGGCTATTGATCATTTTCCCGACTCGGACCTCCGATTCCCAATTCGCACCCGCGAATATTCCCAAAAACCAGGAACGCAATGCTCTATTCTCCGTGATTTCCCTTCCAGTAATCTAAAGTATGAGCAACACACTTAACAATTGGAGGATGAGTAAAATGACAGAGCAAAAAGTTATCAAATGGCTAGGCATGATTTGTATTTTAGCAGGAATTGCAAGAATGGGGATGACCCCTGCCTCGCTAATTTGGGGAACGGATAGCACGCAAGAATTGACGACAGGATTAATAGCTTGCATCCTCATGTCTGTCGGATCTATCGCTTTTTACCAGGTACAATCCCGTGAAACAGGGGTCACCGGTTTTATCACGATCCTCGCCATCATCATTGGAAATATACTAACAACTGCGATGTTGTGGTCCCAATTTGCTGCTGGCGGCGCAGATGCGGTCCAACCGGAAGGGTTGCTGGTTAACATTTCACGAATGTTCGGTATGATTGGTTTCCTTGGAGGTACTTTGGTGTTCATGATCCTAACTTTCTTGGCAAAAGTTTTTCCTCGTTGGGTACCTGCGCTCATGCTGATTATGATTCTCGCAATGTTTTTGCCGATTGCCGATAATAAATATTTTGCTTTCTTCTGGGGATTGTCGTACGTAGGCATGGGGTACTGCATTTGGACTAAAAAGTTGATGAACGCTGCGTTATCCGCATCCCAACTCTCCTATGATCGAGACAAATTAATATCAGGGTAACCTTATAGGTGATATGGTCGTGAAACACACAGACCGCTCTCTCTCCAGCAGGAGAAGGGCGGTCTTCTTCTTTCCACCTTCTTGTTCTCCCACCCAACAGAAAACCGCCTTAACCTCGGAGTTAAGACGGTTGGATTTATCTCTATAGAGAAACTTCAAGCTCACTCATATATGTGCTGGATACTCCGTCAGACGGACCAAATTCGAATTCCGTAGACTCGGCAAATTGGCCAGTATAATTGATTCTAATCAGCATCGGCATCGGAGCATGACCTTCAGGCACCCATCTGGCTGTAGCCTTATAGCGGCCGATAGGTATATTGTCGATTCCAGCTCCTCCGGCAATAGGACCTCCACGTTTAATGATTGTTTGTCCTGGGCTTCCGTCAAGTAGCGGACCAGTCGGTGTAAGTGTCAATTCTAGATCGTTCATATTGAACTCTGGCAAGGTATCGTCGAAATTCTTGAAGTTCGGATAGACATACATCTGACCATTAAAATTAGACCAAGTAAAATTACGGACAGCTCCCTTGCTTCCTGAGACAGGAAGATCACCGTCGGCTTCTAACTGAAACATATACGTTTTACCATTAAATTGCTTCTTTACATGAGCCCCCATATGATAGGTTGTAGACATTTTCGGCAGCTCGATTAGATAGTGCCCTGTTTCATCGGTGACTCCTAGGATGTTGCTGTCATACATAAACGTGTTATCTGCAAAGACACTGACTTCTGGAATCGGTTGGCCGCTCGGGTTTCGGACATATCCTTTGACAACATAGGGTTCAACCTCCTCTTTGACAGGGTCGGACGGTGTTGCAGGCGACGGAGTCGGTACAGGATTTGAGACGATGTTCGGCTCGTCAATCTGGATTGTGGTTATGCTCCCGTTTCTGGAGTAAGTGACTTTATAACCTATGCTCTCCGCTACAAAACGTAAAGGGACTAGCGTATTTCCGTTCACAATCTGTGCAGGTACCTCCATGCTAACTTCATTTCCATTCACTTTTGCGATGGTGCTGTTGATCGTTAATTCGATGGTAAGTCCGTTCTTTGTTCCGATTGCCTGTTGGCTATCTCCCGAATCAATCCATTTTACCTTAAAGCCTAGCGTTTCAAATAATTTACGAAAAGGAACTAACGTTGAACCGTCTTTGATGACGGGACTGACCTCACTAAATGTCAACTCTTGCCCTTTAAAAAACACACGGATTATCACACTCTCTGCTGGTGCTGGAGAAGGTGTCGGAGAAGGTATAGGTGATGGTGATGGTGATGGTGATGGTGATGGTGATGGCGATGGCGCCGTTGGCGATGGCGATGTGCCGCCAGTGGTCATTGATTTTTTATATTTAATTGGTTTTGAAGCAACCGTTCCTTGCGGCGTCTCGATTTCCAGCACATAATACTGCGTCTCTTTGATCGTGCCGTTATCGCTTGCGTATAAATTAAAGGTCAGCTCACCTTCGAATTCCCCCACAGGCTCTCTAACATCTTTGCGAAATCCAGGGTTCACAATTACCGTTTCATGCGTTGTGCCTGTTGAGGTTATAATCGTCTTATCCTGAACAATACCAAGCAGCCAGCCAGTCGTTACCCGGTTCGTTCTCCACACGCCTTGAGAATTATCCTTGCCATAATCATCGGTTGAACGCAGTACAACGCTATTGATGACCGTTTTCTTTGCCAAATTCAACTGCAACTTGAAGTGACCGTCCTTCTTGCCTTCCGGTGTAAAATCTACGGAACCGACGACATCAGCCCCTGTATCAAGCAAGCTGAATTCCTTGATTTGTACACCTTCAGGTGTCGTCTCACCAAACGCCCCTACCATTGCTCCAAACGAGAGGCTTCCCGCCAATAATAGAGAAAGTGCTGCCGTTTGTTTGAAACTGCTTAATTTTACCTTCATGTGTTCAGTCTCCTTTTCTTAACTTTTAATGTAGATGAAACAGAGTGAATCCTTTCATTTCCTACATTTTACATCGGGAACATTCCCGTTATCATGAGGCACAGCCAGGAAGTGATTGGGAACATTTAGGTTGAAATTGGGAAGCGCTGGGAACAAAGCTAAAAAAACAAGCCTCTAGAATCGCTTCTAAGGCTCGTTTCGTGTTTAGGGAGACCTACTTGAACCCCCCAAATTCATTTATTTTTCACTGCACAACTGATTCATCCCCTAACTCACTTGCGAATAAGGTAATATCCTCTTTCGTCAAAGGAGTAACGAGCGCAAGTTCCTTCCCAAGCGCTGTTTCAATCTGTTCCCGAGCCGCTTGCGTTCGACCGAGTTTTTGAAGCGTTCGCGCATAGAAATAATAGGACTCCGCGTGCTTAGGCGTTTTGGCGATCACCTTGGTATACATCTCATCCGCCTCATTCAGACGACCGAGCATATAATAGTTTTGCGCTAAGTTATCCATAATGGTGATATCGCTGTCATTGTAGGCGTAGGCTTCGAGGTTATAAGTAAGTGCCTCTTCCAAGTCTCCCTGCAAAATTTGAAAATAACCATAATTCCCATAGACCAGTGTGTTTTTGACCTCGTTTGCTAGTTCTTGCAACATGCTCAAAGCCTCGTCCCGCTTGTTCTTCAACCAGTACACCGTGGCCACATTGAGCTTCGCTTGTATGCGAATATCTGAAGCTTTCGCTGATTGAAGGACCTCTTCAAACATTTGCTCAGCCTTGGTAAGATCACCTGTCTTCATTAACAAATAACCATATCCAATCTGATGTTTTGGCAGAAAGGCTTTCGAGACATACGCTTTTTCCATCCAAATCAACGCTTGCTCACGATCACCCTTCATATAGGCCAGATTGCCCCTCTGAGCGTACATAGCAGATCGGTTCACATAAACAAAATAACCTAGGATGACCACGATTGCAGCTACCCCAATTAACCAGTTAACCTGAAACGCCATAACAATTAAGACAATTACAACGATAAGCTTAAGAATACTTTTAAGGATTGGCGGCATGCAAACTTCTCTCCTTTACAAACGCTAGTAAGTTGTAAACATTGTACCAAAAAAGTAGACACTTCTCCTAAACAAAAATAAGACCGAATGACCATCTGTTACATAGATGGCTTCGGTCTGATACAAGGTAGAACCTATGGCAGAGCTAATTTCCCCAAGATCGTCGGTCTTTCTGCTCCCGTCGCCGCTGGAACGTTGTTCGGCTCTCCTTGGATGAATGCATTGCCGAGCAGTGCAAACAGAATCGCTTCCTTGGCATCTGCTGAAATACCAAGTTCATCTGACGTAAGAATGGTTTGCTCAGGCAGTAAATCTGCCAGCATCCGAAGCAGCGTGCGATTATGCGCACCGCCGCCACTCACGATCACTTCCGCAATGCTACACTGTGGCAAAATGTATGCCTGATACCCGCGTGCAATCGTATGCGCGGTAAAAGCCGTCGCTGTCGCCACGATATCCTCGTGCGAAAGCCCCTGCTCCAGAGCAGAAACCAGCCATGCCGAGGCATAGGCTTTCCCGAACATTTCACGGCCCGTCGTCTTCGGAGGCGGTTCTTGGAAATACGGATGTGCGAGCATGTCCGCTAGCAATCCATTATGTACCTTGCCTTTGGCAGCCCAATCGCCATTGGCATCGTACGAAAGCTTCCCTTTGGATAGCTCATACACAACCTGATCCATCACCATATTCCCCGGGCCGGTATCAAAAGCAATCATACCGCCATCCGCACTATCGGCCGGAAGAGCCGTGCAGTTGCCAATTCCGCCTATGTTTTGAAGGATTCGGCCCTTATCCGCATCTCTGAACATGAGATCGTCGCCATAAGGTACAAGCGGTGCGCCTTGCCCGCCAACAGCTATATCCGCTGTCCTAAAATCACCAACGACAGGTTTGCCTGTTCGTTTGGCAATGACGGACAAATCCCCGATTTGCAGCGTTGATTTGGGAAGAAAACGGTCCGCTTCATCCGCTACTGGGATGTGCCAGATCGTCTGCCCATGCGTCGAAATCAGATCGATGTCGTCCATGCGCATGTTTGCTGCTTGGGCCGTTTGGATTACGGCATCTGCGAAACGCTCTGCTATAGCGAAGTTCATGCCACACACTTGCGCAACATCGGAATGCTCGATCGTGCATAATCGCTTAAGCTTTTCTCGCGTCTCCTCATCAAAAGGCAGACTCTCAAAGTGAAGCAGCTTAATGTTCGTCTCTACGCCTCGCCCCTCTATGTGGACAATGGCTACATCAATGCCATCCAGGGAGGTGCCAGACATGAGCCCCGCAATGGTTAGGGAAGCTTTATTCAAAAGTGTACGCAACATGATAACTCATCTCCATTCTTTCATTTTTGCTGAAATAAGATCAAACGGATTAGAAAGGGAAAGTAGATGTCCTAAATTGGCCGAAATCGGACAAAACGATACCTAAGGGGAACGTAGAGGCACTATCGGGTCGATTTTCGTGCGTTATGACGGTTTTCAACAAAATAGGATACTGTAGTTCCCTCTCGATGACGATTTTATCTATTCCCTCCAAGATAGAGCATTCTAGTTCCCTGTCCATGGCCTGGGGGGGGGCTTATGGGTTAATACCTTTTATTTTCAACAAATCTATTGGGATTGCGAGAGTATGAGATTGTGCAGCCTTGGCCGAATTTGTAAAATGTGTTCCGTTCGACCGAAATGAACCCGATTGGTAAGAAAAATGACTTGCAGATCCTGCTCAGGCTCGAACAACAGGCTTGTACCTGTAAAACCAGTATGTCCGAAAGAATGCTCGGAGGCATAGTCACCGCTAAATAAGAAGCTCCTCGGATTTCTAAGCAACCAACCCAGCCCCCGAAACTCTTGGTCATACGGTGTAAAGTTACGGGATGACAACTCGATAGCTGCCCTGGAAATAATTCTTCGTCCMTTAAAAACGCCCTTCTGCCGGATCATTTCAGCATAATTCGCTACATCGTGAACCGTCGAGAATAACCCCGCATGACCGCTTATACCGTGCATGAGCTCTGCTTTTTCATCGTGAACAATGCCTGCCTTGTACGCTTGACGCTGTTCCGAAAACTCGGTAACCGCATAACGCGTTTCCGCGAAGGTTGGGCAGAACCCCGTTTCCGCCATCTCCAGCGGTTCAAAAATCTCCCGTTTGAGATAGGTGTCGAACGCTTCACCAGTCACAGATTCAATGATCAGATAGAGCAAAATAAGGCCAATGTCACTATACACAACCTTGATTCCTGGGGGATGGAGCGGCCGTTCGTTTAAGATCAGATCCACCAGCTCGTCCCTGGACAGATGCATGAGTCCTCTCATACCTGGGATATCCGCCCTAAGCCCTGAGGAATGTGTTAGCAGATGAACAATCCGGATGGGTTCTTCCTGAAAGAAGCGAAATTGTGGTAAAAAACTCCCAATCGGATCAGCCAAAGTAAGTTTCCCTTGATCCATCAACTGAAGCACAGCAGGCAGCGTTGCAACTACTTTGGTCAGTGAAGCCAAATCAAAAACCGTATCCACGCTCATCGGAGCAGCTTCCGGATACATCACTCGGCTCCCATAGGCTTGCTTCACTACTTCTTTCCCTCTTTGGGCGATGTAAAGGACTGCTCCAGGTAGATGACCTGCGGCAATTTCTTGTTCGATGAAGTTGCTTATCTTAGCGATATCCCAATTGGACATAACGACTGTGCTCCTTCAGTTTTATTGCTTTGAATCCGGAAGTGAGATAGTCGATATAATCGACTATCTCGCTACAATAGCAGCTATGCACGGGAGTTAGTCGAAATATTCAACTATCAAGACTCCAAAAGTCCATTCTGCGCTCCCGCAAGTCGATAAATCGACTTACTGACCCCCACTAGCCTAATAGTCCGAAATTGCCAAATTAATCTAATTAAAGCTACCATTAAATCTTATTTAGTCCTAAATAACCCAATTAAATCGACCAAAACAAGTCACATGCCAGATAAATGGTTAAATAATTCGGCAAAACCGGACTAATGGTCTTTCTACATACGTAATCCTCAATTTAAGTCGGAGAAATCGGACTAAACGCAGCAGCTTCTGGAAAAAAATAGACTTGCAACTTCCGTCACTGAACGCTCTCCCATCTCCAGCCCGCTGGATAGTCAGAACCAAGCGACACCGGCAAACGCCCTTGCGGTGTCACCATTCCGAGCAGCGCACGCGCCGTACTTTGCAGCGCCAGCGGCCGGCTTTCGTAAGCCGCGACGAACGTCGACACGTCCGGGAACTCCAGCAGGTCGTACGGCACGCGCAGCGCGACAACGACCAGCGGCTTGCCGAGCGCTTGCAGTTCGCGCACCAGCGCGACCTGCGCAGGATGGAATCGGGCGTTGTACGTCCCGATGACGATCTGCTCCGCGGCCGCCGCTTCCGCTAGCACCGCTGCGCGGCGCTCGTTCACCTCCGCAAGCGGGAGCACGCGGTCGAGCACGTCCAAGCCGTGCTCGGCCAGCGCAGCGCCCAAGCTTGCGACGCCCGCATAGGCTTCGTCGACGCCCGACGAAACCGCCGCGGCCACGGTGACCGCGAGCGTCCGCACGCGCGGCAGCGGCAATAGCCCCTGCTCGTCCTTGACGAGCGTGATGCTCGCCTCGCTGAGGCGCTTGGCAACCGCGCAATGGGCCGCGGTCCCGACCTCAAGAGCAGCCTCATCATGAGGCTGCTCAGCTAGAACCCCGCGCCGCGCTTTCAGCGCCAGCAAGCGCCGTACCGAAGCATCGATATGCGCTTCGTCAATGCGCCCTTCGCGCACCGCTTGCTCGATCGCCGCAATGGCGCCGACCTGCAGATCTTGACGGTGGCTGATCAACACCAGATCAGCACCTGCTTCAACTGCCATGACAGCAGCGGCAACCGTACCATAATGCTCGGAGATCGCGTGCATCTCCATGCAATCGGTCATGATGACGCCGTCATACCCAAGCTCCTCACGAAGCAGTCCCGTGAGAACTGTTTTCGAAAGTGTAACCGGCAGTTTCTTAGTCTCTAAAGCTGGGAAATAAATATGCGAGGACATAATCGCATCTACTCCACCCTCAATCGCTTCTATGAAAGGTATAAGCTCCACCGCACGAATTCGCTCTTCATCATGTGTAATCGTTGGCAAATCCAGATGGGAATCGGTATTCGTGTCCCCATGTCCAGGAAAATGCTTAGCGGTTGCCACGACGTTCGCATCTTGGAAGCCCCGTATAGCCGCTCGGCCATACTGAGCGACTTTCTCCGGCGATTCKCCGAATGAGCGTACGCCAATTACCGGATTATCCGGGTTGTTGTTCACATCCAGATCCGGTGCAAAGTTCAGATTGATACCGAGCGAACGCAGCTCTTTACCCGAAATAAAGGACGCATCATACGTTCCCTCTGGACCTGCATCTCCGGCAGCCAACGCCATAGACCCTGGCATTAGAGCAACCCCCTCGGTAATGCGAGCTACCATGCCGCCCTCTTGATCAATAGAAATCCAGAGCGGCAACGTTCCGTTACGCTCCGCAATTTCCTGCAAACGGCCGGATAACTCAGCAATCTGCTCCGTATTCTGTACATTCCGTGCAAAATAAATAACACCGCCGATGCGCTGTTCCACGATTAGTGTTTCCAGCGATTCTGACGGTTCCGTACCTTCAAATCCGCAAAGAATCATCTGTCCGATTTTCTCCTGCAGCGACATCTCATGAATTTCTCTCATCTTTACTACCATCCTCGTCACATAATCACTGCAAACGGTTCAGCGCCATGAGCGCAGCACCGCTAGCGGCATCTCTCTTCGGTGTTATACAGGTCATAGCTGGATAACGTTCTTTGAGCCCATTAATAAAAGCTGTCTGAATGAAGCTATTCTTAAGCAGCGCACTCCCAGCCATCGCAAGATCGCCTTCTTGCATCGAAAGTTTTTCCGCAACGGGTACAACCAGTTCGAGCAACGAATGAGCACTTTTGTCAGCAATAGCCAATGCCGCTTCATCCCCAAGCTCGCATGCTAGGGATAAAATAGGTGCAAGCGCAGCGATATCCTTCTTATTGGTCTGTTTGTCATAGACAAACCCGATGATTTGCCCAATCGATGTCATGCCCAATTGCTCAAACACCATTCCTGTAATGACCGTCGCAGGCAATCGTCCATCATGAGCCCGTACAACGACAGAAAGCAGATCTCTACCTATACTGTAGCCACTGCCCTCATCATCAATGAGGTAGCCATAGCCGCCAGCGCGGTGTGTGTCACCAGCTTCATTTTTGCCATAACAAATTGAACCTGTCCCTGCGATCAAAATGATCCCGAGCTCCTTGTTATGCGCACCGCACAGCGCAGTATCTTGATCGCCGGTAATGAACAGTGGCCCCTTATATCCACACGCCCGAACACTGGATTCCAAACGAGTCGTGACCGTTGGATTGCTGATGCCAGCCGCCCCAATGCACACTTGCGCGCAATGATGAAGTCCACCGCATACACGATCAATTTCCCTAAAAATCTCCGCCAGACTAGCTTGCACACTCGCCTCATCCTGGCCATTATAGTTAATCGCTCCCGATGTAAATGTGTGAACCTCGAGACCGCTCTCGTCGACGATGGTTACTGCGGTTTTGGTGCCTCCGCCATCTAGTCCTACTGCATATCTCTTCATATATAACGTCACCTCCTATTGCCTCTAATGCTCTCTAATACAGATGATAGGGCTGCTTTCTGCGAGCAAATTCACGGCTCTCCTCGCGGAATTGTTCCAACATAGCCGGAACGTCAACACCAGTCTCACGGTAGTGGCTGCCGCCGCCCAACAAATCAATGAATGGTCGTGAACCCTCTTTAAATGGTGGTAAAAATGAAAATTGCTCATAATTTTTCTGAATCGTGTACATCAACGTAACGCCTATATCGATGGGACGAACCGCACGGTTGTCGAGGACATGAATTTGCACGCCTGCGCATTGTTCCCCCTGAAACTTAGAAAAAGTCGGTTTAAAATAAACAGGACGGAACACAACACCTGGCAGCTTTTTCCCATTCATTTCATCCGCTAACTGTTGTGCATCAATGAACGGAGCACCTACGATCTCAAACGGAACTGTCGTTCCTCTGCCTTCCGATAGGTTCGTTCCTTCTATAATACAAGTGCCGGGATACAGCACCGCTGTTTCAAATCGAGGAATGCCAATGGAAGGCATAATCCAAGGACGTCCTGTGTCCGAGAACAGCATGTTTCGCTCCCAACCTTCACAGCGCACGACATGCAGTTTGCCATGCCACCCCTTTTCATCGTTCGCCATCATAGCGACCTCTCCGGGCGTCAATCCGTAGCGCACACTGAGCGGATAGTTGCCGACAAAGGATTCGAAGCCGCTTTTGAGCACATTGCCTTCTACCGTTACCCCATCCAGCGGATTAATTCGGTCCAGAACGACAAATTCTTTGCCCGCCGACGCACAATCTTCCAACGCATAAAGCATCGTATACAGGAAAGTATAGTAACGGGTCCCTACATCTTGAATATCGTAGACGATCATATCGACCTCATCCAACATTTCCTGAGTCAGACGTTTGGAATCTTTCCGGTACAAGCTATAGACGGGAACTCCCGTCAACGGGTCCAAATACGTATCGACCAGCGCACCTGCTGCTAGATCCCCACGAACACCGTGCTCTGGCGAAAACAAAGCCACCAGGTTGAACTTCTCATGAAAGATTTGTATCGTCGATACAAAATCCTTGTTTAATCCAGTAGGTGCTGTAATCAGCCCTACCCGTTTACCTTTGAACAAGTGATCATACTTATCTATACAATCGATACCATTTAAGATCATCGCTGCCTCCCCAAACTCGCCTTGATTTTAAAATGACTGCAACAAGCTTAAGCCTCGTTACAGTCATTTGGTATTTTTTGCTATATAGTTTTATAATTCAATTTTATAATTCCGATTGACGAATACGCATTGTTTCTTCAGGAACCATGAACGTCTGCGCATATTCTTTTCTCGCTTCAAGACCACGTACACGCATCAGATGCTTGTAGTATTCCAAGTATTGGAACGATTTGCTGCCTGTCACGAACCAATGGGTCGAAACCGCCTTCACCCATAGATCAAACGCCTCTTTCTGGAAATCGACATAGACGTAAGGAACGTAGTCAACAGCATCCTCCCAGTTCTCAGCGTAATACAATTTAGCTGCAAAATGAGCTGGCTTCTCTCTCTCGAACGAGGCTAGCCCTGCGAAAAAGCGCGCATCATTCACAATACGGTGAGTCGTCATATGATCCTTATGCATGCTGTTTTTAAAATGCGTAATAATTACGTTCGGCTTCACTTCGCGAATCACATCGCATACGCGATAGCGCATTTCTTCGTTATCTTGCAGTTCACCGTCCGGAATGTCAAAAACGATGGAATCCCCGCCTAACATCTCAGCAAAGGTTTTAGCCTCATTCACTTTTTGTGCACGATATTCCTTCATGTCTTGTCCAGCAGGAACGCCACGTTCCCCAGCAGTTAACGCTAAAGTAACAATTCGATCACCCTTCAGAGAGTGGTGGGCTAATACACCGCCTGCCGTTAGTTCCGCATCTCCGACGTGACCTCCGATAGCTAGAATGGTCATTTTTGGCTCGCTCATTATGCAAACTCCCTTCTCATGACAGCAAATAGTTTCACAGTTTGAAAACCTGCTCGTTCATAAATCCGGATGGCTGGGTTCGATATACCTGTAAATAGCGACATATATTCGGTCCCCATTTCCTGAAACGCTTCACATAGCTTGTAAAATAAAAGACTGCCTAAACCATGACCCTCGTGCTCAGGAAGCACACCGATACCGGCAAAATAGCCTCGCCCATTCGCTTGACGAATGACCGGTCCTGCGAAGCCAATGGTCTTGCCTTGATAGGCAGCGATGACAACGGGCACGCCATTTGCCGTGGATGCGCCGATCTCCTTTTGCCACAATGGATTCCCAAAGCCCTCCAGCATGTCTTCCACACCAACGTGCTTACCCGGGTCAAACGTTTCAATCGTGTACCCTTGAGCGCTCGCTTTGGTTTCTTTCACGCTAAATTCCTCTGGCATCGCAAACGCTGACAAAAGGAGATACATGGCGCATTGCTTCGCACGTTCGGCATAGCCTGCACCAAGCAAAAACGTATATAACTTACTATCCACTGGTACACCCGGGGCATTATTGTGCTCATGCTGATGTGTATCCGGGATATACCATGGCAATAACATCGGATTGAAAAAGAGGATATCGGCTTGCTTTTTACCTAACTGTTTAAAGCGGTCTTCCAAAGCAGTTAATAGCATTAAATAGTTATCATCGGTATCAAAACCGCTTGCTAAGACGATACACGTGATATATCCAGCAACATCGCCAAGCGGAAGATCATCCCCCGTACATCCACAGGCAAAACCGACGACCTTATCATTGGCTAGTAGAAGAAATGTGCCGTCTTTATCAAAATAACGATTTCCCGTGAAGATCTGCTCAAAGCTTTGATCTGTAAGCTCCTTATAGCCATCCTTCATCGCGGCATCATTCCATAACGCGATGACGGCGTGCCGATAGGAAGCATCCCATGTTATCAACATGCTGCAGCTGCCTCCTTTTGACCCGACTGATTAACCCTTCACTGCACCTACAGTTACGCCTTCCAAGAAGTACTTTTGTAGGCTAAAGAACAGAATAAACATCGGTAATGCTGAGATTGTTGCCCCAGCCATCATTGGCGCGATATAGGTTGTGTTGGCAAAACGGAAGTTTTTGAGACCAACCTGAATCGTCTGCATTTCCATCGTATTCGTAACGAGAAGCGGCCAGAAGAAGGTGTTCCAGCTATCCATAAAGGTCAGAATTGCCATAACTGCCATAACCGTTTTGGATAGTGGCAAAATGATACGAATATAAATTTGGAACTGGCTGCATCCTTCGATTTTGGCACTTTCCATAATCTCGTTCGGGATACTGCTCATGAATTGCTTCGCCAAGAAAATGTTATACACGGTTACTAGCCCCGGCATAATCAACGCACTGTACGTATCTTGTAAATTAAATACATTCACAACCAGAATGTACAAAGGAACTTGTGTAACTTGATAAGGAATCATCATGGACATCAGCAACAGTCCGAACAGGAAGCCTCTACCCTTGAAGCGAAGCTTCGAGAAAGCATACCCCGCCATACTGGCAAAAATCACGTTTGAGACCGTTACCGTTGCAGCCACGATAAGTGAATTCAATAACCACCGATAGGAATACTCACTGTAGTCAAAGAAAAACTTAAAGGAAGCAAAGGAAACTTTGGTCGGGAAAATGGAATAACTCACCGCACCAGCTTCTACAGGATCTCCGAGTGCAGAAATGAACATAAAGTAAATCGGGAAAATCGTCGCCAGAGCAAAAAGAAGAAGGGCGATAAAAATGATGGAGTTACGCATTGTTTTTACTTTTGGATTGCCTGCATGATTGCTATATAAAGACATTTTTTATCTCCCCTTTCCTAGTACTCGACGTCTTTCCCCGCGTATTTAAATTGAATAACCGATATTACTGCTATGATGACGGCTAGAATCAGAGATTGTGCCGCTGCTTTGCCAAATTCAAAATACGTAAATGCATTGTTGAAGATGAGTAACCCCACCATCGTCGTTGCATTGTTAGGTCCACCACCTGTCATCAGGTAAGCGTTCTGGAACACCTGGAAGGAACCGATCACACCAGTTACTAGCAGGAATAAGGTTGCTGGTTTAAGACTTGGAACGACGATGTGCCAAAGTTTTTGGAGAAAATTCGCTCCATCAATCTCAGCCGCTTCATAATACGTATCATCAATTCCGAGCAAGCCGGCCAAATAAATAATGATACTGGTACCATGACTGGACATCCACGACATGAATACCAATGAAAACATAGCTGTTTTACTAGAACCCAGCCAGTTCTGATTCTCAAAGCCAAAGAAATGAATAAGTTGATTTAAAATTCCACCCTCTAAAGGATCGAAAATCCATAGCCATACAACGGATAAAGCAACACCTGAAGCTACAACAGGTAAATAGTAAATACCTTTAAAAAAGGACTGTGTTTTCTTTCTAAGCGGCAAAATCAAGACTGCAATCGCCATGGAGAGAAACAGGTTAACCGGCACAGTCAATACGGTATACACAAGCGTATTTTTCATGGCTTGCCAGAATAGGCCATCCTTAAGTGAGCTTGCATAGTTATCAAAGCCGACATAAGTGGAGCCTAGTGGTTTATACTTTTGCAAACTAATGATAAATGCACTTACGACCGGGTAGGCTGTAAACATGGCAAACACAAGTAAGGACACAGCAATAAAGATATATCCCCAGGCGCCATCTCCCTTAATTCTTTTTCGCTTTATCGACTTCGCCATTACTGCCATACGATTCAACCCTCTTTTCACAACTTGCTTAAAATGATTCGGATAGTCGTGCAATGTTCTGCCCGACTATCCGAGGATTATACCCTATTCTTAGTCTTTAACGATTCCGTCCGCACCGAAGGCAGCAATGGCAGCAGCTTTAACAGCTTCATACATCGCTTCAGGTGTAACTTCACCTGCAATTAGACCTTGGAATTTAGGAACGATCACTTCTGTTTCTAGCTTGATCGCTTTAGCAGACAATTCAGATGGAATGTCAGAGCGAGCTGGTGTTGCATTTTTAAGCATATTATCAACAGCTGCAACGTTGTCAGGGTTTCTTTCAATCTTCATGTTGGCTGCTTCTTTTTTAGCGCTTTGTGTAATGTGTGCGGCGAACAAATCGTTGTTCGTCGTTGCTGCAACCTTACCGCTAGCTAGGAAGTAAGCGGCTTTTACGACGTTTGCTTTGTGTTCTGCAGTTGGTTCTTTTTTACCACGGAACGTCATGTAACCATCAACAACTGTAGCAGCCGAAGGTTTCGCACCTTGGAACGTTGGCGCTGGCAATACGATGTAGTCAACTGGGATACTGTCTTTTACTGCGGAACCGTCAGCAGCTTTAATCTTCGCGTTATTCGTTTTTGCAGAGTTCTCGAATGTAGCAAGACCTTTACCTGTGATCATCGTTTGTCCTGTTAAGAACATGTTCCAACGTTTACCTGCATCTACAGAGCTAAGCTCTTTCGGCATGGAACCATCGTCGATCAATGCACGAAGATCTTTCAGCAAGCCTAAGTAGTTTTTGCTAGTATACGCATATTTCAAGTCTTTATTAAACGCATGCGGCATGCCTGCATTTTTGGCCATAATCCCTAGGTAATCCACAGCGGCAACGCCTTTTACCGCGAATACGAAGCCATATCTTGTTTTACCATTCTCAGTAACTACGCCTTTTTTGATCGCTTGACGGAATTCATCGTACGTCCAACCGTTTGTCTGTACTTTTTTCCAATCAATGCCGGCCTTCTCTAAGAACTCTTTGTTACCGCCAAGTGCATGAACTTCCATATAAGCTGGGAAGCCGTACAAGCCTTTGCCGTTCTTCATATATTCAAGTGGAGCTTTATCGTAATCACTAATCATTTCAGGCGTTGCTGTACTTGTAATATCCATCAACAAACCTTGCTCGATGTACTTCGGAATGCCGTCAGATCCACCAAAAGCGATATCCGGCGGGCTACCTGCATTCACTTGTGTATCTAGCTTTTGTTTGACATCTTCCCAGCTAGCTGGTTCGATTTTCAACGTAAGATTCGGATATAGCGCCGTGAAATCTTTGGAAATTTGCTCGAAATTCTTCTGATAGTTCGGTGAAACCGGAGGAAGCAAAGCTGTGATCGTGTCTTTCGCAGTACTGGCCGTAGCTGCAGGAGCTGTTGAACCTGCTGGTGTAGTCGTTTCTTTCGTACCAGAATTACCACCACAGGCTGTTAGAGCCATTGTTAAAGCTACGACAGAAGCTAATACGGGCATTTTTCTTTTCATGAAAAACAAACCTCCTAGGTTAGGGATCCTTGATTGTAGCTCAAGTCTCTCCTTTTTTGTTTTAAAATGATCAAACCACTTTTTGAAAGGTACGTATGGCTCTCTTCAAACTACCCTCACACTGCTCTAACGCGTCGATCGCTTCCTTCACTTCCATGCCGGTTTTAATCATCATAATGGCAAGTTTACAGTTCATGGACGCTTTCTCAAGATGAGCAATCGCTGTGGATTCATCCACCCCAGTCGCAATCCGAATAATGCGAACGGAACGATCGTACAACTTGATATTACTAGCCTTCATGTCAACCATGAGATTGTTATACGTCTTTCCAAGCTTAACCATTGTTCCCGTAGTCAGCATGTTAAGAACCAGCTTCTGTGCTGTACCCGCCTTCAGACGAGTAGATCCCATAATTACTTCCGGCCCAACCACTGGCGCGATGCATACATCCGTAACAGCTACTAATTTGGAATTCTTGTTATTCACGACACCAATCGTTGCAGCACCAATTTCTTTCGCTTTCTTCAAGCAAGCAATAACGAATTGTGCACTTCCGCTAGCCGTAATCCCAATTACCGCATCCTTCGCTGTTACTCCGCATCGTTCAATGAGGGCGACCCCCTCCTCAGCGTTGTCTTCAAAACCTTCCACTGCGGTTCGTAGTGCTCCATCGCCACCGGCGATATGACCTTGCACCAACATTGGATCAATGCCAAAGGTTGGAGGACATTCAGAGGCGTCAAGCACACCGAGTCTGCCAGAAGAACCAGCTCCTACGTAGAGCATCCTGCCACCGTTTCTGAGAACTTGATGCAAGATATCAACCGCTTTCACAATCTGCGATATCTCGGCTCCGACTGCTGCTGGAACCAATGCATCCTGTTCATTCATCATCTGGAGCATTTGCTCTGTTGAACATTCGTCAATTGTCTGTGTCTTCTCATTAATCTCTTCCGTAGTTAAACCCGATAGATACTCATCCATAGCTGCTGTCCTCCTGCCTGCTGTACTCTTTACTGGTCTAATATTAACGAAAAATTTCACATTGGTCAATACTTTTTGAAATTTTATTTTAATATAAAATAAATAACTGAATTTTTATTTCTTAAATTTCGACAAAAAAACGACGTCTGCCAAGACATCGTTAGTGTTTTCGATCCGCTTATTTTCTATGCTTACTGCTGGCAATAATGTCGTGTGTTTTGGACAAATACTTCTTCACATGCTTATATTCGCTGCTCGCTACCCCTGCAAAAAGAATATCAATCACCGTCAACATCGCAATGCGCGAGCCCATAGCTCCGCTTCGAATCGTGATCTCAGGTGTCGAAATACTAAGCACGATATTCGCATTATCCGCTAAGGCGCTTTTATTATACTTGGTAATGGCAATGATTGTGGCGCCATTCTTCTTGGCGATTTCTAGCGTATCTAGAATTTCAATCGTGCTGCCCGAATTGGAAATGAAGATCGCGACGTCACCTTTTCCAAGCAACGTGGCTGCCGTTAGTTGACTATGGCCATCCGTGTAGGTGTGGCACATCTTGTTGATGCGTGAGAATTTCTGCTCAGCATCCATCCCAACTAGACCAGAGGCACCGATCCCGAAGAAAACAATACGATTGCATGCCACTAACACTTTGACCGCGCGGGCAATTTCATTTCGATCAATGACGCTGAGTGTGTCTTCTATGGATTTGCTATTATTATGCGAAATGTTAGAGATAATCGTTGATAGATCATCACCTGGTTGGATATCTGTGTATTGGTCCTTCTGCTCCTCATCCATCGACCCCAGCGAAGCTGAAATGCTTACGATAAAGTTGCGATAGCCCTTATATCCCATCGTTTTGCAGAAGCGCAGTACAGAAGCATCACTTGTTTTCGTAGATTGCGCGAGACTCTTAATCGAGAGATGCGGGATCTCGTCCACATTATCTAATATATACTCAGCTACTAACTTCTCCACGGGAGTTAGGCTGTCTTTCATATCGCGAATTTTGATCAAAATATTATCATTTATTGACATATAGTTTCCCTACTCACCATAGATTATCCCAGCTGAAATCACCTTCATCATACGGATTATTAGGCGAAAACACAAGATGCTTTTGTAAGTTATTTGTAAAATTTAATAGCATTATTGAAATTTAATTTCATAAAAATTAATAAAAAAGAAATTAATTTGCAGTATGTAGAGCTGCCATTCTTAGCGTGATGCTTTACTAGCAGCGAGATTTAGTTGTTTGGAATTGGTGGATACACTGAGGAGGATTCAGTGAAAATCGTTATTTGCGCGCATGATAGACAGTTAGTTCACACGGGTGAATGTTGCGGTCGAAAGAACAGCAAAAAACATGTTCAAGCGCTTCTTCTCGAGCGGGTTTCTTTGTTTTGCGCGGTGCGCTCTCCATGCAGAAATATTTGATCCAAGACCGTCTTTTGATCTTACATATTTTACCATAATGTCCCCCTGCTGAAATCCTCCCAGGGCAACCGCCGCCTGTTAACTTACTTCCTCCACCAAAGGACGGTCTTGTATGAAATAACTGGATTTTATGTTGTTACCCCACCCGAATTGGCTGACTTTGGAGGATTAGCTGGATTTACAAATTTAATTTGGTGCATTTTCACCAGATGAGCATGTACTTTTAGCAAACTGCTCTCTCCATACAACTATCTTTCACTGTTTTTCATCATTTCCCCCTTTCCTAGAGCCTACTTCAATATAGCTATATCCCCTGCGTGCTTCAACGCAATCCTGCCATTTAGTTTAATCATTTCGAGCAGTATTACGAATAATTAGTTTAGGTGTATTTGAAGTTGAGTACCAATCAAAATGAGAATGCCCACTAAATGAAATCGCTAAATGTGCACAGGAGTGGGGCAACAATTCAAGTCATAATCTTGAGGCATTAATGTCTCCCATTTATCCCAAAACGCCTCGTTTTCGCTGGTTTCAATTAATTTCTCCTTCAGCTTAGTGTGTTTAATAGCCAGTTTCATTTCCTTAATAAGCTTTCGGTTTATCTTCAAAAGTATGACCGGCTGAGGCGGGGAATCCCCCGGTTTTTCGGCTGAATTGGCGGTTAAGTTCAGCAATGTTTCAGCTGCAGAGCTGAATATTGGATTTATTTTCCATTTAATACAAAAACGCAAACGGGGCCACTCCATCCGTTAATTCATTACGAATGGAATGGCCCCAGTAGCTTAAGCCTGCTATTACAACGCTTCGGTAGCTGTTAAAAGATCCTGCTTTACCATTCTTGAACTCGTATGCTCTGAGTAGTAGAGTAACCATTTCCTCGGCGAGATTGGCGCCTTCGGATCAAATATCGTTACAAATTTGCCTTGCACAACGCCAGCCTTTACGGCAACGGATACCGCATCCCCATACCAGTCGCTGGACTAGTTACGTTATCATGAATAAGAACTTTCCACCACAACCGAATTAAGAATTAAGTTTCCGAAAGCCAGTTGTCGAGAATCCATCTTGCTACTGCCGCAAGGACTTGAATATCGATTTTGCCGCTATTAAAGATATCGGCAGCTTCGATTTCACTCCAGTTGGCATCAGTTGACTTCGCTCCATAATACTTGGAGATAACGGACAGATCATTGATGGTGACACTCGTCTGACCCTGAACTAGCGTAACAATCTTCGTCAGGAATGTTTGCAGTGCCGTATTCACATCTGTTGTCATCGTGTTTACTTGCGTCTGCGTTGCTGCCGAACTGCTTAATACTGCGTTAGCCCTCGATATAGCCGCCTGCAATTCCGCTCTCGCAGCCGCCGGATATTGACCGACTTTGGTGCCTTCGGTCACTGCATCATACTTGCTT